>SLQM01000236.1 GCA_007131435.1 Syntrophomonadaceae bacterium | reverse complement strand
TGGACGTTCTCGTGACCGTATACCTTCATGGTCCACCACAACCTGGCAGCCTCCATGTTATTGCTGTCATCATAAATCAATACAGTGGTTTGATTGTCTATGCCTGCCCTTCCCAAAACAGCTTCAATCTGCTCAGGAGGCGCCAAAAGATTTGGGTAAGGGCTGTTAACAACAATTTCGCTGCGCATAATATTTACTGCACCCTCAATATGCCCCTCAAGATACTGCTCTTCATCCTGCATGTCCACTAAAACTGTGTTTTCAGCGCTCATCAAAGCAGGAACATCTTCAGCTTCAATGATGTAATTTGCTGAATCGGCAAGAGCGGGGCCCGGGCCAACGCCGGTAACCAGGGTGATGATTAAAGCAGCCGCGACAAAAAATACGGCTATATAAATTTTATTTGTCATAATCTCCCTCCATATCGGCTAGTTATAAAATAGCTGGTGAAGTTTTTCACCAAGTATAATTATATGGTAATATATTCAGTAACGGTTATTAAAAATTCAAATACACTATCAAATTCCCTGATAGTATTACTGGACATGATAAAGGGGGATTACTGGATGCAGGTAAGAATTGACTGCCTGGGCGACATGTGCCCCGTGCCGATTATTAAAGCAAAAAAAGAGCTGAAGCAGATTAATAAGGGCGATTCCCTGCTAATTGTAACCGATCACAGCTGCGTGGCCCGTTCCCTGGTTGAAAAACTTCTGCGGGGCGATTATGAAATTGATGAAAATGAAGTAATGAACGGAATATGGGAAATTACTGTGACTAAAAAGTGATCAGCAAAAAGTCTTTCGCGCACTTTTCCGGAACATTTTTACGAAATCGCGATAGTTAATATCGCTCATCCTGCTTTCTTTATATATCAGGTAAATATCATATTTAATATCAAAATCTTTTATGTCAAGCTTTTTTAGCTGCCTGGTATACAGCTCTTTTTTTACCGTCAGGTAAGGTAAAAATGAAATGCCAAAACCCTTTACCACTGTTGATTTTATTGACTCTATCTCATCCATACCGGAAGTTGCAGCTATTTGATCAAGGTTAAGCCCGTGATCGGAAAACCAGCCCTTGATTTGCTGCCTGATCCTGAAATTATTGCTGGGAAGGATTAGTTCTTCATTGATTATGTCTTCAACGCTCATTTCTCCATCAGCCTTGTATTTATTCGCAGCCACGGGCACTAACTGGTCGGTAGCCAGGAGATCGTAACTCAAAGAACTGCTCTTCGGTTTTGATATGATAATGCCCAGATCAAAAGTATCATTAATCACATTTGTCTCTACTTCATCGGAGTGATTGGTATAGTGTTCAAGCTTTAAAGGGGCCGCACTGATAGATTTACTGCTGCTGTTTATGCTGTACACTGTACAGGGCAGGGCATACGTAGATATTATGGGGGTGCAGTTCAGGCGGATAATGTGAAAATTGTCCTCTACCATTGAAAGATCTTCCAGCATATTTTCATAAGAGCGAACAATACTTTTTGCATACTTATGAACAATATTCCCTGCTTCAGTAAGCTGCACACCCTTGTTGCTCCTGGAAAAAAGCTCGTAGCCAATTGATTCTTCCAGCCTCTTTATCTGCTGGCTAATTGCCGGCTGGGAAAAGTGACTGCTTTCGGCAACCTTGGAGATACTGCCCCTTGAAGCAACTTCCTTGAATACTTTTAACCCTTCAATATTCATAATTATCCTCCATAAATAGCTTTCTTCAATAATAATATATTTTTGCCATAAATAAAAGTTATAATGCATAAACAGTTAATATAGTGAAATAATTCACTATGGTGCTATAATAATTCTCGGTGAATTATTTAAAATGAATAAATACTTTTTTGAAAGGAGCGCAAATTATAAATGGCAGAAGAAGCTGTAAAAAAAATAGTAGATGAAACCGAAGCCACGCCTTCTTCCCGCAGGAGTTCAAGTAGGAGTTCAAGAAGGTCAACGGCCCGCAAGCCAAAAAAAGACCAGACCCTTCAGGGTTTAATACTGCTGGTGCTGGTTATTGCATTCGGCATCTACCTTGCCACAATTTCTGCAACCATCGGTATCTTCTGGTTAACAGGTATCGCTTTTGGATTTATCCTGCGCCGTACCAATTTCTGCTTTACAGCATCGATGCGTGACCCGATTATGACCGGCAGCACTTCGCTGACCAGGGCAGTCCTGATAGCCCTGGCGATAACTTCCATCGGGTTTGTTGCAGTCCAGTATGGAGCAAGTATTAAAGGCCTGCCTGTTCCGGGAATGGGTTTCGTTGTGCCCGTCAGCTTTGCAACGGTAGCCGGTGCATTTCTTTTCGGAATCGGGATGGTCCTGGCAGGCGGGTGTGCCTCCGGAACCCTGATGCGTATCGGTGAAGGTTTTGGCATGCAGATGTTGTCAATAGTTTTCTTTGTAATAGGTTCTTTCTGGGCAGCCCGCGACATGGGCTGGTGGACACTTAACTTTATCAGTAATGGTCCAAGGTTACACCTTCCAGAGATATTCGGCTGGACGGGCGCTATTACTGTTCAGCTTGTGTTTATCGCAGTGCTATATATCCTGGCCGACAGATGGGAAAACAGGAACCAGGAACTTTAGATTTTAAGATAATAATTCAAGGAGGATTTTAAAATGGCTGAATTTGAACTCGATTGCCTGGGTGAAGCTTGCCCGATTCCGCTGGTTAAAACAGAAAAAAAGATGCAAGAACTAGATGTAGGAGACACATTAATAGTGATGATTGACCACAGCTGTGCATTAAAAAATGTCCCAGAGTGGGCCCGCAAGAATAATTATGATGTAGAAGTTGAAGAAGTTGGCGAAAGCGAATGGGAAATTTTTATTGATAAAACCGCTTAAGTGAGGTGTTTGATTTGAAATTAAGTTCTAACAAATATTACCAGACCTGGTTTAAAAACCCCTGGACTTATGTGACTGGGGCAATCCTGCTCTCCATTTTCCAGCTGGTAACTATAGCGACTACAGATGGAGCGTGGGGAGTTACCGGACCTTTCGCAGTATGGGGGGCCTGGGTTGTTCAGGCTTTCGGTGGCAGCGTTGATCACTGGTATTTCTTCAGCACCGAAAGTGGAAGAGCAGCTTTAGACAGAACCTTTTTAACTGATCCAGCATCGGTACGCAACCTGGGTGTAATCATCGGCGCTTTGCTGGCTACCCTGCTTGCTTCCCAATTCAAGTTTAAAAAAATCAAAAACCTGCGCCAGGTTGGGGCAGCAGTTTTTGGCGGCTTACTGATGGGTTATGGCTCCAGGATAGCCTTTGGCTGCAATATAGGGGCACTTTACAGCGGTATCTCCAACCTCTCTGTTTCCGGTTGGGTCTTTGCCCTGTTTATGTTTGCCGGCGCTTTTGTTGGAAGTAAGCTGTTAGTTAAGTATTTTATGCAATAAAAAATGTTATTTGAAAGGGGTTCTACAATGAGCAGGCGCGAAAGAAGTCGCGAACAGAAGGTAGAACAGGTAGACGTTGTCATCATCGGTGGAGGTCCGGGAGGCCTTACAGCAGGTATATATTGCGGCAGGGCTAATCTTGAAACGGTAATAATAGAAAAAGCCCTGGTCGGAGGACTTGCCACCTATACGAATGACATTGAGAACTATCCCGGCTTTGTTGATGGAGCAACCGGCAATGATTTAATGCGGTATTTCCAGGAACAGGCCAAGCGGTTTAATGTTAAATTCAAATTAACCGATGTAAGAAGCATTAAGCTTGAAGGGCCGGTTAAGGTTGTAGAGACCGCCAGGGTCCGTTACGAGGCAAAGGCTGTAATCGTGGCCAGCGGTGGAAAACCGAGGCTGACAGGGGCAAAAGGTGAGGAAAACTTCCTTTATGACAAGGGAATCGCCTTCTGCGCCACCTGTGATGCTGCAGCCAATAAAGACAAAGTAGTCATGGTAATTGGCAGCGGTGATGCTGCAATTGAAGAAGGTATGTTTTTAACTAAATTCGCCAGCAAGGTTATTGTGTCGGTAATTCATGATGAAGGGATCATGGACTGCAATGAAATTGCCAAGGGTGAAGCCCTTTCCAACCCCAAGATGGAGTTTATCTGGAACACGGTTGTTGATGAATTCAAGGGCAGCGATCACCTCGATAAGGTTGTCCTGAAGAATGTGAAAACCGGAGATTTAATCCCCGTAGATGTAGATTCATGCTTTTTGTTCATCGGTTATGTTCCCAACAGTGAGCTGTATGAAGGCATCCTCGATATGAACCAGCGCGGCTACCTGCTGACCAATGACAAGATGGAAACAAATATCAAGGGAGTGTTTGCTGCCGGTGACATTCGTGAAAAGTTCCTGCGCCAGGTTGCAACAGCAGTAGGCGACGGCGCAATAGCAGGGTTTTCTGCAGAAAAATATATTGCGGAAGAAGAAACATTCCAAACCCAGATCATGGAAACAGGCGACAAAACCAACCTTGTCTACGTCTATAATGCTACAGACCAGTGCTGCCTTGACAACCTGGCCGTACTGGAAAAATTTGAGCAGGAGTTTCCTGAACAGTGCAAGCTGGTCAGGGTTGATGTATACAAGTCAAACGGAATAGCAAAACGCTTGAATATTGAAGATGTACCAACAGTGGCATTTATCAGGGAAGGCCAGGTATTAAAGGTGCTTGAAGGCAACCTGACCAGGGACCTGCTGCTGGCCAACCTGACCCAGGAAATAAGCGCTTAAAGGTAAATATTATATGCCTTTAAAATAGATAAAAAAGAGAAAGGATGTAATCAATGAAAAAGAGTTACTTACTATTTTTACTTTTGGCTGCAGTACTTATGATGTTTACTGTATTTGGCTGTGCCGAAGAAGCCGTGGAAGAGGTCCCGGTAGATGAAGAACCGGTAGTTGAAGAGCCGGAAGAAGAAGTCGAAGAGGCTTTAGACCCCGATGAGGTGTTAATGCAGGCAGCAATTGCCTACTTTGATAATATTGCAACAGGCGGCAACAATATAACCAACTTTGCAGAAATCAAGGAAATGGTAGACGCTGATCCTGAGTCCCTCCTGATTATTGATATTCGCAGCGCCGACGACTTTGAAGAAGGTCATATTACCGGCTCGGTATATGCTGACAGAAGCGAAGTTGCAGGCCTGATGAACCGCATACCGCGTGACATACCAGTATTCATCGCCTGCTTTACCGGCCAGAATGCCGGGTATACAACTGCTTACCTGCGGATGGCCGGTTTTGATAACGTAACCAGCATGCTTTACGGAATCAACCTGGGCTGGCTGGAGCGTGGAGAATTTACGCTTGATGGCAGCGGCATGAACCACATGAATGAACTGCCAGAAGTTTCCGCACCTCAGAGCGAGGAAGAAGAAATAATCTGGGCCAGGGCTGAAGCTTACGGCGAAGAAATTGCTGCAGGTCAGATAGGGTTTATTCCGCTCGACGCTCACGCAGAACTTTATGCAGATATGCAGGCTGATCCGGAATCAGTAATACTTTATGATATCCGTGCTGCTACAGGCGGAGACCACGATTTTGACCAGTATCATATCGAGCATTCAGTAAACGTTCCTTTCGGTCAGTTTGGATCAGTCCTGGGTGAAATTCCAACAGATAAGCCTGCCATAGTCGCATGCTACTCCGGTCAGACTTCCGCCCAGACCCTGGGAGTTCTAAGAATGCTGGGCTTTGACAATGCACGTAGTTTACTTTACGGTGTCCGTGACGGATGGGTTGAAAGAAATGACCTGCCTGTTGTAACCCCCTAATAAACTACCCCCATTAAAATAAGAAAAAGGCCGGGAGCTATTTACCCGGTCTTTCTCTTTTTACTTGCGCCGCCACCAGTGCTGAATTCTCTTCTCTGTCTATAGCGGCCAGGATCTCTTTACCTTTCCAGTGCAGGCCTTTTATCGAGGTATTTATTTTTACTCTCATATAGTGGGGGGTTAACCCTTCGGCGTATCTATAAGGCACTACCTTTTCTACAAGAACAGGCTGAGTT
>SLQM01000116.1 GCA_007131435.1 Syntrophomonadaceae bacterium | reverse complement strand
TTAAAGGTTGTTAAAAGCGGCCTGTAATCCCAGAGACGAACATTATTGATGGTGCCGGGATTATCCCGGAGGTCGTTCCAGTCTAAATCGGTGGCCGGGTCATATTGACGTTCACTGAATTGATCCAGGCCATATGCCTGGCGGGTAAACTCAATGCTGTATTCGAGGTATTCACGCTCGTAACTAAATTCGCTTGGTTCAACAACAAAGCTCTGGATGGCGGCAGCGTACGCCCAACCTCCGAGAAGGGACACACCGGTTAAAACCAGGATACCGTAAACAAAAAGGCGAAACTGGCGCAGGAATATATTTGCCAGGAACACAATGGCAATTAAACCTGCCAGCACCATAAGAATCATTAATACGGTATAGTTCGCATTAATATCCGTATAGCCGGCGCCATAAACCACTCCCCTGTCCGACAGTAGAAGCTCGAGCTGGCTGAGGCGGTAATCCCATGCCTTTAACCCAAAAATCATGGCCAGCAAAACTGCCAGGTGGCTAACTCCTTTTGAGGGAGGCAGCATCCAGCCCTGCTTCCCCTGGGAAGGGGGGTTCAGAAGCAGGTAAATGGCGGCAACCAGGATAAGTGAAATGACAAGTGTCATCATCAAAAATCCATAAATAAAGCGGTAAAAAGGCAAACCAAACACGTAAAAAGAGACATCAGAACCGAAAATTGGATCGCTTATGTTAAATGAAACCTGGTTAAAATATCGCAAAACTTCCATCCAGTAAGCCCCGGCATAGCTGGAGAAAACATAGGCAAGCACTGCTGAGGCAACCAGGAAATAGATGGTTAAACGGCGTGGAGTGAGCAGCTGCATAAACCCGGTGGCCATGAGCCTTTCACGTAAAGCCAGGTTTGGAAAGCTAAGTATATAGCGCCTGGTTAAAAAAAGGTTCACAAAAAATACGGCAAAAAGAAAGACAAAAGCACCAATACGCATTCCCCAGCGTGTTAGATACTGGGTCCAAAAAACCTGCTCTACATCAAGTTCTGTAAACCAGAGCAGGTCAAGGTAGAAATTTGTCCCGGCCAACAAAAAAGAGCCGAAAACAATTACTGCGATTATGATCAAAAAAAAGCGGTTGCGCAAATTAATCCCCCCATCAAAATAAATACCGGCGCTAAACCGGTTAGTATAGTCCTGTATATAATTTTAGCCTAGCCGAGATATCTTTGTCAAAAAGATTTACCCCTGGATAATAGCGATACCCGAGCTGGTGCCGATCCTGTTTGCTCCGGCCTTTATCATATCCCGTGCCGTTTCGGCGCTGCGTACACCTCCTGATGCCTTAATACCCATTTCACCCCCAACTGTTTCACGCATTAACTCTATATCGGCCACTGTAGCGCCTCCCGGGCCAAAACCGGTTGAAGTTTTTACAAAAGCGGCACCGGCCTTGCGGGCTATTAAGCAGGCTTTTTTCTTCTCTTCCTGGCTCAGCAGGGATGTTTCAATAATTACCTTAACAATTTTACCCTTGGCTGCCCTTACCACACCGGCAATATCATCAAAAACATACTGCTCGTTACCACTTTTCAGCTGTCCGATGTGAATAACCATGTCGACTTCGTCTGCACCGTTTTCAACCGCTTCAGCCGCCTCATACGTTTTGACTGCCGTGGTGGTTACCCCAAGGGGAAACCCTACAACCACACATATTTTTACAGCCGTACCCTGCAGTTCACGGGCTGCCAGCTTAACATAAGAAGCATTGATACATACAGAAAAAAACCCATTTTCAATTGCTTCCCTGCAAAGCTGCCTGATATCATTTTCTGACGCTTCCGGCTTTAACAGCGTGTGGTCTATGTAGTCAGCCATTTTTTCACTCATTGCCCTGTCCATCCCCTTCAATATAATCAAGAATTAAATCTGGTTCATCAACCTTACTGTTCCCTATTTCGTAAGCGTCCCTGATCATTTTCACGGCATTTTGCACCGTTCCCGGATCAGTCCCTTGTTTAAAGAATATGGTTGCGAGCGTACCGCCCTGCTCAACTTTTTCACCGATTTTCTTTTCTACCGTTAAGCCGGCTGCGGGATCAATACTTGAATCTTTTGTAACCCGCCCAGCACCGAGGGTCATAGCGGCAATCCCAATTTTTTCAGCCTGCAGCCTGGAAACATAACCGCTAAATTCAGATTTGACTTCCAACTGTTCATCAGCACGGGGCAGCAAAGAAAGATTATCAACTACTGCTTCATTACCGCTCTGGTAGCGAATTAAATCTTTAAATTTTTCCAGCGCCTCACCGTTTTCAATACACTTTTTCAAAATCAGTTTACCCTCATCAGGTTCGGATGCCCTGCCAGCCAGTTTAAGCATCCATCCTCCCAACACCAGGCATAGTTCCTCCAGGTCGGGCGGCCCTTCACCGCGAAGCGTCAATATTGCCTCCTCTATCTCAATAGCATTGCCGACCGCCCTGCCAAGCGGTTGGTCCATGGAAGTAATAACTGCCATTGTCCGCCGGCCTGCTCCATTACCAATATCAACCATCATCTTAGCCAGCTCACGGGCCTGGCTTAGCTCTTTCAAAAAAGCGCCATCGCCGCTTTTCACATCCAATACGAGGGCATCGGCTCCAGCAGCGATTTTTTTGCTCATAATACTGCCGGCAATCAGCGGCAAGCTGTCAACTGTTGCTGTTACATCACGCAGGGCATAGAGCATTTTATCTGCAGGCACCAGGTTGCCGGTCTGTCCGGCAACAGCCACGCCTACTTCCCGGACCGCATTGATCAGTTCTTCCATGGTAAGTTCAGTTTTAAACCCAGGTATGGACTCCAGCTTATCAAGGGTTCCACCCGTATGCCCAAGGCCTCGTCCGGAGAGTTTGGCTACCGGAGCTCCTGCAGCGGCAACAAGCGGCGCTAAAACCAGGGTAGTTGTGTCGCCAACCCCACCGGTGCTGTGTTTGTCAACCTTAGTACCCGGTATCGGGGAAAGCGATATTGTATCACCTGAATTTACCATTGCCTCTGTCAAACTTAAAGCTTCTTCTTTATTCATACCCCTGAAATAAATGGCCATGGCCATGGCGGCCATCTGGTAATCAGGTATGCTGCCATCCACGTAACCTGATATAATGTAGTCTATTTCAGCCCTGTCAAGCGCATAACCGTTTCGCTTTTTTAAAATCAGATCATATGCACGCATGCTTACCGTTTTCCTTTATCGTAAGGTTCACCAATCGCCCTGGGTGCCTGTGAAGACTTAGATGATAAAACCAGGGCAACCAGGGTAACAACATAGGGGAATGTCTTCAGGTAAATACCCGGAATCTGGGCCAAAACCGGTATGGCTTGGGACACATTGGCAATGGTGCTGGCAAAACCGAAGAAAAATGTGGCCCCCAGAATCCCCCAGGGTTTCCACTGTCCGAAAATAAGTGCTGCCAGGGCCAAAAATCCCAAACCTGCTGCTGTCCCATTGAACTCACCGGAAAGGGTTACAATAAATGTAGCACCTCCCAGGCCGGCACAGGCTCCGGATATCGTAACTGCCAGGTAGCGCATAAGGTAAACATTGACCCCGGCTGAATCAGCAGCATGAGGATGCTCACCACAGGCACGAAGCCTGAGGCCAAAGCGAGTTTTATAAAGCAAAAAAGTTGCAACAGCCAGTATGGCAAGAACCAGCCAGGTTGTTGCATAAGTCTGAGTGAAAAACAGGCGACCTATAATTGGTATCTCAGAAAGAAGGGGTATGGTCTGCCTGCTAAGGCCTCGAATGATCTGCACGTTTCCACTACCGGTAATAAAACGAGCCAGGTAAACAGTAACTGCTGCAGCAATCATGTTGATAGCTATTCCGCTGATCACCTGGTTGGCATTCAGAGTAACACAGGCAAAAGCATGCAGCAGGGCAAATATAGCGCCAAAAAACATGGCTGCCAGTAACCCGATCCAAATTGCAGTACCCGGAGTGAAGCCTTCTATCCTTGAAATAACCAGTGCACCTACGAACATACCCATCAGCATTAAACCTTCAAGGCCAATGTTGATCACCCCGCTGCGCTCACTAAAGAGGCCGCCAAGCGATGTAATTAACAGGGGGATGGTAAAAGCAATGGCATATGGGAATAAAAGATAGATCAAGTCAACCATTTATTCGTCACCCCCCGATTCAGCTTCAAGCGTATTCTTGCCTTTTCCCGGCACCAGGGAGCCGAAATTAATTTTCCTGATCCGATCCCAGTTCCTTTCAATTAAGACTGAAGTTGCAGCAAAGTATATAATTGTAGCGATAATGGTATCTGCTATCTCCGGTGGGATTGCAGTCATGGCATTCATAAAACCTTTTCCAGTATGCAGCAGCCCAAAGAAAACAGCAGCTCCAAATACACCCCATGGTGAATTCGCCCCCAGCAGGGCAACAGCGATTCCATCAAAACCCTGGGCCGGCAATACTCCGATCTGCATGTTTGATGCAAAACCGACATAGAAAGTAGCCCCGCCCAAACCGGCCAGCGCACCTGCAATAGCCATAGAAAGGACAATATTCCTGTTTACATTGATCCCTGCTGCTTCCGCAGCATCCCTGTTATAACCAACCGCTTTTAATTCATAGCCAAGGGTGGTCCGCTCCAGGATCAGCGCACTGATTACCACAAATATTATGGCTAGAAATATACCAAGGTTAATATATGATCCATTGAACAGCTCTGTTAGCCAGGGCACTTTGAGGGATGCAGACTCAGGGATGCGTTGTGATTCTGTCTCCAGGAAGGGACCCTTGAAATACTGGGGTACAATATAGTAAACAGTCCAGTAGGCTATCCAATTCATCATAATTGTTGAGACCACCTCGTGAACATTGAACCTGGCCTTGAGCAGTCCGGGAAGAGATGCCCATAAAGCCCCCCCAACCAGTGAACCGAATACAATCATAGTTAACAGCAAAGGCTTGGGGAGATCAAATGTAAGCCCGATAGCCGTAGCGCACAACCCACCGATTAACATTTGCCCCGCCCCACCAATATTAAAAAGGCCTGTTTTAAAAGCAAAAGCAACCGAAAGTCCGGCAAAAATCAAGGGGGTTGCCGTTGCCAGGGTATTTCCAATCCGTTCAATGTTCATCAGGCCGCCCCTGAAAAGATAGATAAACCCTTCAAGAGGGTTATTGCCGGTAACTGCCATCAAAACCGAGCCAGCCAGCATCCCCAGCAATATGGCAAAGAAAGACATGGTGAAATCTTTTTTTACCCTAGCCTTTGTTTTCAAACAGCAGCACCCCGCCTTCCACCGGCCATCATTAAACCAACTTCATTTTCATCAGTTTCAGCAGCATTGACAATTCCAACAAGTTCACCGTTATAAATTACCGCTATACGGTCGGATAAATCTAATATTTCATCAAGTTCCAGGGATATGAGTAAAACGGCTTTACCCTGGTCTCGCTGTTCAAGCAGGCGCTGGTGAATATATTCAATTGCCCCTACATCCAAACCTCTTGTTGGTTGAACAGCAACCAGGAGATCGGGGTTGCCGTCTATTTCCCGCCCCACAATCGCTTTCTGCTGGTTGCCCCCGGAAAGGGAACGGGCTGTCGCATCTGCGCCCTGTCCCGAACGAACATCGAAATCTTTAATTACCCGCTCTGCATGTTCATAAATATTATCCCAGTTTAAAAGCCCCCTGGCAGAATATGGAGGCAGGTAATAGTTTTTAATTACCAGGTTTTCCTGTACTGTATAATCAAGGACCAAGCCGTGCTTGTGCCTATCCTCCGGGATATGAGCAACACCCTTTTCTATGCGTTCTCGAATGGAAAGGTTACTGATATCCTCTCCATGCAATAATATTTTCCCCCCATCTGGCTTACGCAGCCCGATAACTGCCTCAACCAGTTCTGCCTGCCCGTTGCCGTCAACCCCTGCCAGGCCGACTATTTCACCACATTTTACTCCCAGTGAAAAATTTTTCAGGCCATGACCGCCATCCCTGTTTTCCACTGTAAGAGATTCAAGGCTCAATATCTCTTCTGCAGGGCTTGCGGCTCTTTTATCCAGGTCAAAGATAACCTTGCGCCCAACCATCATCTCTGCCAGTTTTTCTTCACTGGTTTCAGAAACATTAACCGTTCCAATAACTTTTCCCCAACGGATTACAGTACAGCGGTCAGCGATTGACATGATTTCCCGCAGCTTATGGGTAATCAAAATAATAGTTTTGCCTTCATTAATCAGGCTGTGCATTATTTTTGTCAGTTCCTGAACTTCCTGGGGAGTTAAAACTGCAGTTGGTTCGTCAAAAATCAGTATTTCTGCATCACGGTATAGCATTTTTATTATTTCTACTCGCTGCTGCATACCTACTGAAACATCTTCAATTTTTGCATCGGGGTTAATGTTGAGGTTATAGCGTTTCGATAGCTCGATAATTTTTTCTCTTGCCCTTTTAATATCTATTGTAAGCCCCCTTGTCGGTTCGAGGCCAAGGATAATATTTTCAGTTACCGTAAAATTATGGACAAGCTTAAAATGCTGGTGAACCATGCCGATTCCCAGGTCATTGGCAATGTTAGGATTGGATATATTTACAACTTCGCCCCGAAGTTTAATTATCCCATTATCAGGCTGGTAAAGCCCGAAAAGAATATTCATCAAAGTAGACTTGCCGGCCCCATTCTCGCCGAGGAGCGCATGTATTTCACCCTTTTTAAGGTGGAAATCTATATCATCGCAGGCAACAACACCCGGGAACTCTTTGCGAATACTTTTCATTTCAACAATATGGCTCAATCGCATCAACTCCTAAATTTCATTGCGGAGATTGGTCTTTTTAAAAAGGGAGGTAAAAATATGCTCTTTATAAAACAGTTTTAAATATTTTAAAAGGGCGGTAAAACCGCCCTTTTAATCGCTTCAATTAAATCTGTTACCTTATCAGGTCACCCTGCTCTTCAGCAACCTGAAGAGTTCCAGCTTGCATCGCTTCAAAAGCTTCCTGAACGATACTTTCTACTTCAGCATCAAGGTTGGGATTTTCTTGTGGAATCCCGATGCCATAGTTTGCAGCATCAAACATCAGAATTTGTCCACCTGGGAAAACACCGTTAAGCTCTGCCTCGATCATGTCGTAGGCAGCAACATCAATATACTTCATAGCGGATGTAAGAATAATTGATTTGTTGCCTTCATAGATGCCTTCATCATATTGATCTACATCGACTCCAACAATCCAAACTTCTTCACCTGCGGCTGCTCTTGCTTTCGCTTCATTGATAGCGCCAATCCCTACACCACCTGCAGCGGCAAAAATCGCATCCACCCCTTTATCATACATGGCAGCTGCCAACTGCTGGCCAGCAGCAACATTGTCGAAAGAACCTTCATAAATGAAGTTCTCTGCCTGCATAGCCACGCTCGTTCCATAATTTTCGTTAGCATATGCTACACCCTGCTGGAAACCCCAGCTAAATTTCTGAACCGGTGGAATCTCCATCCCACCGATAAAACCTACTTCACCTTCACCAAGCTGCAGGGCTGTAGCCAGGCCCGCCAGGAATCCTGATTCATGTTCAGTGAAGAAGATGGAAACAACATTATCATTAATAACCGGTTCCCAGTCTCCTGCATGTGGATATCCATCAATCAATACAAACTTTGCATGCGGGTAACGAGTCTGGACATCATAAATTGCAGTTTCAAACTTAAAACCAGGGCATACGATCAGTAAAAATTCTGCATCGACCAAATTACCTATTTCAGTAATATAGTCCGCCTCTGTTGTGCCGCCAGGCTGCAGGTACCTGGTTTCAAGATCAAAATCACGTGCTGCCAACTGAATGCCTTCCCAGGTTCCCTGGTTAAAAGACTTGTCATCGATAGTCCCTGCATCAGTAACCATTCCCACTCTTACTTCTGCTACCTCGTCTACGGGCTCTCCATTCTCTTCGTCCGGCACACCGTTTTCATCAACCACGGGTTCATCGGCGCCACAGCCAATTACTGCAAAAATCAAAGCCAATACCAAAAACAATCCTAACCAGCTTTTCACAGCAAAAACCTCCTCTTTTTATTGATCTTACCGAAGTGTACATTACTTCAGATATTTAGGCTTGTCAAGCAGAAAAAAAGCTGCATTTTGCATAGAGATGTTACTTTTAATCCGGCTAAAAATAACGTGTCAAACCCTGCATAAGCCTAACAAATTATTCTCGATCAATCCTCCTTTATCCTCTTTTTCTTATTCGCTATTTTTGCAGGATTATCACAGGCCTGTTGCGAAGTACTAAATGATTAAAAAACCGATAAGGAGAGAATTTTATACAATGAGCAATATCAGAAATGCAGAAAAAGCGCCCGAAGGGCACAGGAGAATAGATTGGGTCAGCCGTCATATGCCGGTTTTGAATAAAATCATTGACCTGCACAGCTCCAAAAAACCTTTTGATGGAATAAAAATGGCTGTTTGCATCCACCTGGAGGCAAAATCAGCCTACATGGCAAAAGCATTTAAAGAGTGCGGGGCTGAAGTAGTAATTACGGGCAGTAACCCTTTGTCTACACAGGATGCCATTGCTGCTGCCCTTGTAGAAGATGGTATAGAAGTCTATGCCTGGCACGCTGCAACAACAGAAGAATACAACAATCACATCAGGCAAACTATAGATACAGGGCCGCAGTTGATCATTGATGACGGTGGCGATCTGATCACCATGCTGCATAAAGATCGCCCGGATCTTTTACCAGATGTTATCGGGGGAGCTGAAGAAACAACCACAGGGCTAATCAGGCTGAGAGCCATGGCTGAGGAGGGCAAACTTGCTTTTCCAGTGATGGCAGTTAATGATGCCATGTGTAAATACCTCTTTGACAACCGCTATGGAACCGGCCAATCGGTATGGGATGGCATTATGCGTACTACAAACCTTTTAATTTCCGGAAAGACAGTTGTAGTATCAGGCTTTGGATGGTGCGGACGGGGCGTGGCAATGCGTGCTGCCGGACTGGGCGCAAACGTGATCATAACCGAAGTTGAACCGGTACATGCCCTTGAGGCTGCCGTTGAAGGCTTCCGGGTAATGACTATGAAAGAAGCAGCTCCGCTGGGCGATATTTTTGTCACCACCACTGGATGCAGGGAGATTATTTCAACAGACCATATCCCCCTGCTGAAGGAAGGTGCCATCCTGAGCAATGCCGGCCATTTTGACTGCGAAATCAACAAAGAGGCTTTAAAAGCATACGGTGAACATACCGGCCAGCCGCGGGAAAATATTGATGAATACAAGCTGAAAAATGGTAGAAGAGTTTATTTGCTGGGTGAGGGACGCCTGGTTAACCTTGCGGCAGGAGATGGACATCCCGCCGAGATTATGGATCTTTCTTTCGCCCTGCAGTTTGGAGCGATGGAATACCTGGTCAATGAGAAGGGAAATCTTGACAATAACGTTTTACAACTGCCCGATGAGCTTGACCGGCAAACTGCAGCCCTGAAGCTTGAATCAATGGGTATAGAAATTGACTGCCTGTCATGCAGCCAGGAGGAATACCTGAAATCCTGGCAGGTAGAATAGCTTAATATATAGTTATTAAGTCAGCAATATTATTAAAAGTTGTCTCACCAATGCCGCTTATATCGGTTATATCACGGATATCAGTAAAAAAACCGTGTGTTTCCCGGTAAGCGACTATCTGTTGTGCCCTGGTATCACCTATACCCGGCAGAGCAGTCAGTTCTTTGGCCGAAGCCTGGTTAATATTTATCTTGGCACTGCTATTTAAAGCCCCGGGAACATGAGCCGGGGCTTCACCTGTTATATGAACATAAATTTGCTCTCCATCAATTAAAGGGCGGGCCTGGTTAAGTGATTCCCGGTCCGCTTCACCGGTAAACCCGCCGCACACCTCTATTACCTCGTAAACACGGGAACCTGCAGGCAAATGATATATACCCGGGTTTTTAACTGCACCGACTACATGAACAGTTATCAGTTCAAGTAATTCTGGCTGCTCCGCTCCCGGCTGTTCTGGTGCTGGCTGAATTAATTCAGCCTGCGGTTTACTATGCTCAATTGCCCTCCAAACACCACCTCCCAACAACAGCAAGACCAAAACAGCCAGTATAAACTTTTCACGCCAGCCGGTTTTTTCTGTCACTTCAAAGCCTCCTATAACAGGTATATTATTTGCTATCTATATTAATTAGCAATAATTAAGCAGAATAAAAAAAAATAATTCGCTTTTACAGTGTTTATTTCCTGCCGGGAGATCAAAAAACCGGCACTTATTTTCAAGCGCCGGTTTCCATTTAAACTTATGCTTTTTTACTTACTTCTTTTCTTTATCCTTCTTTTCCTTATCTTCCTGCTCCTCTTCTTCCTCGGGCAGGTTAATGCCAAGCACGTTAATGTTTATAGCAAGCACTTTTAAACCGGTAGTTTTTTCAACATGCGTGCGGACTTCTTTTTTAAGCTTATCTGTTGCTTCAACAATAGATACACCGTATTCAACTATAATATTAAGGTCAATGGTAACCTTATCTTCATCAACATGAACTTTGATGCCCTTGGTCATATCTTTGCGGCCGAGACGTTCAGCTATTCCGCCAACTACACCGCCGCTCATTCCTGCAACACCGGGAACATCGCTGGAAATAATACTGGTTATTACTGCAATTACCTCTGAAGATATTCGAATGCTGTCTCCTTCTTTAGATGGGTCAGGTTTCAAAACAGCTTCAGTTGCTCCTGCATTTTTCCCTTTTTTTTCTTCACTCATTTTATTTCCTCCTTATTAAGATAATACAAGCCGGATTTATAAGCCGGCTGTTTCAAGCTAACCATGATCGATGAATAATAATGGCTGCGTAGAGATAGAGTTTAAAACTTTATACCTTTAATGTTAAACTATATACTATATTATATAATCTGAATATATTCCTGTCAAGGGAAATGACCGGAAAAAGCCTAAAACACAAGCTTTATTGGAACACCACTACTGTCAAGCTCAAGGTAATGCATGCCGCTGACATCATACCCTGAACGGTCGAAAGCTATGGAGGGAAGCAATAACTTTTCATAATCTTTAATATGAGATATATTTTTCAAGGCTTCCTGGTAGTCACTCACTGTAAGCAACCCGCTGCAATTTATTGATCCTCCAAAGTAATGCGATTTTACCGCTTTAAAATCTACATTCTTCAAACTGAAGATTTCTGCAGCCAGTTCCCAACGTTTCAGGGCCGGCATTGAAACCAGGGCCAGCTTTCTTTCTCCTTCAATTCTTTTCACCTGTTCAACCTGGACCGGGTTTAAATCGTAGTTCATGACTAACCCGGGGCTGGAAGCTGCTTCTTTATTAATGATGTTATCTGCTATTTTGCCGTCCCTGCTTAATTTAACTGCCGGGTTTGCTTTTTTCTCAATCAGGTTAAAAGCCTCCACCCTGCTGCGAGGTTTAATGCCATCAACTGCAAGAATTCTATCTCCCCGCTGCAGGCCAGTAGCGTCTGCCGGGCTTGAGCGGATGACCCCCTCGATGATAGGATCTAAGTCTGTAACAAGCGGTGGCTCTATGATAAGTGGGATGGCAAACTGCTCTCTTAAATCTTCTATATACACCGGCAGCCTGTTTATCATATCATCACCGCAGCTCAGCTCCGGGCTGCTGAAACGGGTGTAACCGGGCAACAAAAGGCGGACTGTCAGGGCTTCTTTGCCGTCAAGATATAGTACGGTTTCTTTTATATCATCAAAACCGACCAGGTGAGGCAGGGCCACTATACTGCCGTGATAAGGGATGCCAAACCTGCAGAGCAATTTTACAGCGTCCAGTGTATCACCGGCTTGTTTAAGGCCCATTATAATTTTTCGCCCGCTGGTGGTCGCGCTGTTAAGTGATACAATTATTTCTACGGGCATTAATGCTTCTAATTCCTGCACTTTTTCTGTATCAAGCAGGGTTGCATTAGTTGTAATTTGAATTAACGTTCGTGGATGTGTGTGACGTATTAATTTCAGAATCTGTATAAAGGAGGGGTGAGTCAGCGGTTCCCCTTCCCTTAAAAGGGTTGCTGATTCACCAATTATTATCTTTCGGGCAGGATTAAGGAATTTTATCAGTTCTGTTACCTGTTTTTCCGGTACAGGAGGAAAGCTGTATGCCCTGGCAGATGGAGGATTAGATTTATGGCTGCAAAAAATGCAGTTTACATTACATTGCCCGGTTAAGGGCAAAACATTGCCTTCTCTTACAGCTTCAACCAGCAACTCCTGCAGCCGGGGACCTCCTTGCAAATCTGGCAAGCTGAACCCCCCTGTTAACGAACTACTATATTCACCAGCCTGCCGGGAACAGTAATAACTTTAACAATGTTTTTGCCTTCCAGGAGTTCCTTTACGCGCTCCTGTTTACGAGCTTCCGCGGTAAGCTGCTCATCATCATAGCCAGCAGGCACTATCATTCTCCCCCTGACTTTTCCATTAATCTGGACTACAACTTCAACTTCTTCCTCGAACAGTTTTTCAGGATCATAGACGGGCCACTTTTGCTTATGCACGCTCTCTTTATTACCCAGAAGCTGCCATGATTCTTCAGCCAAATGAGGGGCAAAAGGGGCAAGCAACAAGATAGTTTTTTCAAGGGCGTTTGACAGCACCTGGTGATTTTGACTGCCTTCATTTTCTGACTGACGGTAAGCATAAATGGAGTTTACCAGTTCCATAATAGCGCTGATTGCCGTGTTAAAGTTGAACCTTTCTTTAACGTCAGCAGTAACTTTTTTTATTGCAGCGTGAACATTTCGCTCCAGTTCAATCTCTCTTTCCCCCATTTCTGGTTTTCCTTTGCCGGCAGCAAATTGCTCCAGGCATTCCTGGACCAAACGCCAGATGCGACGCAGAAAACGGTGACACCCTTCAACTCCCTGGTCATTCCAATCGAGGTCCTTTTCAGGCGGAGAAGCAAACAGGATAAAGAGCCTTCCTGTATCAGCGCCGTACTTTTCAACTATTTCATCGGGGGTAACAACATTACCCTTTGATTTAGACATTTTAGCCCCATCTTTGTAAACCATGCCCTGTGCCAGGAGCCTGCTGAATGGTTCCTGCGCATCAATCATCCCCGCATCATATAAAACCTTTGTGAAGAAACGGGCATAGAGCAGGTGCAGCACAGCATGTTCAATCCCGCCTATGTATTGATCCACCGGCATCCAGTAGTTAGCCTTTTCCCGGTCAAAAGGCGCACTTTTTGTATCCGGGCTTGTATAGCGGATAAAATACCATGATGAACAGATAAAAGTATCCATGGTGTCAGTTTCTCGCCGGGCTTCTCCGCTGCAGGAAGGGCATTTCGTTTTAATAAACTCATCGTACTGGGCCAGGCCCGGAACACGGTTGCCAGACAGCTCAACGTCCAGGGGCAGTTCAACGGGAAGATCTTTTTCCGGGACGGCCAAAACGCCACAACTGTCACAATAAATAACCGGGATGGGAGCCCCCCAGTAGCGCTGGCGGGAAATTAGCCAGTCGCGCAGGCGGTAGGTAATCCTAAAATGCCCCAGCCCCTGCTGTTCAAGATATTCAGTAACCTTCTTAATGCCTTCATCATTTCTCAACCCGTTAAATGAGCCGGAATTGACCATTACTCCCTGGTCCACGTATGCTTCCTGCATGGTATCTTCCTGCAGTTCTTCGCCTTCCGGCTGAATTACTACCCTGATCGGCAGGCTATGTTTGCGGGCAAACATAAAATCCCTGTGATCATGAGCCGGAACACCCATGACAGCTCCCGTGCCGTAAGCCATTAAAACATAATTGCCAACCAATATGGGAACTTCTTCACCGTTAATCGGGTTTATCGCATGGCGTCCCGTTAAAAGCCCTATTTTCGGCGCATCTTCAGAAGTTCTGTCTATTTCACTTTCCTGCTTAACCCTGGAGACAAAATCTAATACCTCCTTTTCACGGTCTGTGCCCTGAACAAGTTTTTTTACCAGCGGATGTTCCGGGGCCAGGACCATGTAGGTAACCCCGAACAGCGTATCCGGACGGGTAGTAAAGGTGCGTATTTCTTCTGCTGGAAATTCTTTGATCCCGAAAGCAATTTCTGCCCCTTCGCTGCGCCCAATCCAGTGCTGCTGCATTACTTTAACCCTTTCGGGCCAGTCTTCCAGTTGTTCTAAATCATTCAATAGCCTTTCAGCATAATCGGTAATCCGTAAAAACCACTGTTCCAGTTCCCTGCTTTCTACAACTGAGGAACAGCGCCAGCAAAGGCCTTTTTCAACCTGTTCGTTTGCCAGGACGGTTGCACAATCAGCGCACCAATTTACGCTCGCTTTTTTCTTATAGGCCAGGCCTCTTTCATACATCAGCAGGAAGAGCCACTGGGACCAGCGGTAATAATCGGGGGCGGAAGTGTTAACTTCCCTGCGCCAATCATAGCTAACCCCCAGCCTGTTCTGCTGTTTTTTCATATGTTCGATATTCCGGGCAGTCCACTCGGCGGGGTTTACGTTATGTTCTATTGCTGCATTTTCTGCCGGCAGCCCGAATGCATCCCACCCCATGGGGTGAATTACATTATAACCATGCATCCGCAGGAAGCGGGCCAGGACATCGCCAATCGAATAAACCCTCATATGCCCCATGTGCAATTTTCCTGAGGGGTAAGGAAACATTTCCAGCACGTAGTACTTGGTTTTTGACTGATCGATTTCAGAACGGTAAAAATCTTCCTTTTCCCAGTGCTGCTGCCAACGCTCTTCTATTTGTGTAGGGTTGTAATTTTTCACCGGTTA
This sequence comes from Syntrophomonadaceae bacterium, assembly GCA_007131435.1. Classification (GTDB taxonomy): domain Bacteria; phylum Bacillota; class Dethiobacteria; order DTU022; family DTU022; genus SLQM01. The sequence goes on along the minus strand of SLQM01000116.1, from coordinate 5,353 downwards.
AACCTCCATATTCTAATTAACATGTAATAAATTAAAATAAAAAAATCCGCCCGGTCAAGGGACGGATTTATACCCGCGGTACCACCCTTATTGGTGAAACATTTGGTGGAGCTGGCGGGAGTTGAACCCGCGGCCTCTTCCATGCCAAGGAAGCGCGCTCCCACTGCGCCACAGCCCCCCGTTATGCTACCCGCTCACTACCTTTAACGCAGGTTTACGACAGCGGTTTTTACCCCCACTGCTTTTCCGGGATGAGTTCGGCAGTTCCGCCTGCCGGTTTACACCGGGCACCGGCTCTCTGTTAAAGCATAGCTGCTTACTGGTTCCCATCATTAAATTTTGTATAGCACCTCGAGTACATATAACATTATATGCAGGCCATACAGCCTTGTCAATAGATGAAATGCTTTTTAAGAATCTACCTCTACCCGGTAAGAATCGCCGGACTGCATATCAATAATCAGCATTGTGTTGGATGGCAGAACTCCTTCAACACCGGCCATGAACTTGATCGCTTCGCTGGACTGCCAAGAAGCGAGCATGGATGGTGTAGCCGCAGGGTTGCCAAGCTGAACCTCTGCCCCCCTGTCAAGCTGTCCATCACCTTTTTTGCCATAAATAGCTGCTAAAAGTGGCTTTCCCGGTCTTATAACCGCTACCTGTCCAAGATAACCGGCAATAGCGCCGTGCACCATGGGTATATCAAGTTTAGAACAGGCTTCTTCCAAATCATAGCGGGAAGTAAGGTTGTCAAGACAGTCAACTGCAATGCTGCAACATGCAAAAAGTTCGGGCAAATTAGTGGCATCACCACGGCACTGGTGGACTGTTACCTCCACCGCACTATTCACGGCAGCAACCCTTTCTTTGGCAGCCTCTGTTTTGGCCTTGCCCAAAGACATTTCGGTAGCCATTAGCTGCCGGTTCAGGTTGCTGTCTGAAAAAACGTCTCCGTCTACTATAACAAGCCTGCCCACACCCATGCGGGCCAGGTTTTCAATTACCATGCCGCCTAAACCGCCGGCTCCCAGAACACCTGCTGTTGATTCCAAAAGCCTGATTTGACCTTTAATGCCTATCGTCCCAAGGCTTCGTTCATACCGGTCAGGAACGACTTCAGCCTGGAGGGCGGTAATTTCAACCTGCCGTTTACTAAAACCTGATGAAATTGCAAGCCGGTCAATATCTTCAACAGACAGGTAGCTATATTCAGTTCCCGCAGGATTATTCTTTCTGCTGCAGGAGTCAAGAATTGCTTTTTTCAGGAGTTCACTATCATCTTTATGCATCTGAACCAATCCTTAAGTTAGAAATTTATCATTCTGAGTTTAAAAGGAGACATCCTGAAGCTCATCAAGGGGGACTTTCGGCGCACCCGACCACAGGCGATCAAGGTCATAAAAAGTCCTTGCCTCAGTCTGGAAGATATGGATTACGAGTCCACCATAATCCAGTATCACCCACCATCCTTCACGGTAACCTTCAGCCCTGAGGGTATAGTGTCCTGACTTTTTCAGGTTTTCCAGTAAATGATCAGCTATTGCGTGTACCTGAACTACCGTAGTTCCGGTAACCAGCAAAAAATAATCGGCAACAATTGATATTTTTCCAACCTCGAGCAGCTGTAGATCAAGACCTTTTTTTTCAAGAACCAGCTTTGCAGCATGCAAAGCAAGGTTACGGGAACCAGTATCCGTTCCCTTTACCAAACACATCACCTCCTTATTTTAATCTGCTGTCACTTATTAGAACCTACTATCAAAGAGTTGCGAAAAGCTACCGACCGGGGATGCAGCAATAAACCCCTCCTTACTACTGAGCTTATCGTATTATCAACTGCTAACAGCAGCGCTTCATCGAGATTTAAAAAGGCAGCTTTTCGAATTTCCTTTACGCCGTCAAAGCGACGCCCTTCTTCAATATAATCAGCCAGGTATAAGATTTTTTCCAGCAAGGTCATACCCCTGCGCCCAGTTGTATGGTATTTAACCGCCCGAAGCACTTCGGGATCGTCAAGTCCCTGCTCTATCTTAAGTAGCGCTGCCCCTACAGGTGCGTGCAGAAGCTTTCCAGAACTCCTGGTGTAAAAATCCAGGTAAATACTGTGTTCATCTGCTTTTCTTAACAGCTCTGGCGCTGAATAGCGTTTTCCATAATCATGAACCAGGCCGGCAAGATTGGCTTTATTTTCATCAGCCCCGTAATGGGCGGCCAGGCTAAAAGCAGCATTTGCCGTGCCAAGACAATGCTGGTATAAATTGGCTTTCAGACTTTCTTTCATTAAAGATGAATAATTCATTTATTACTGCTCGCGTGGTTTAGCTTCATTAACTACCAACTTGCGCCCTTCCAATTCAACTCCATTTGTTTTTTCCATAATTTCTTCCATGTTTTCTTCGCTTACCTCTACAAATCCATAGCCGCGGGAACGCCCTGTAGCTCTTTCAGTTATTATACGGCACTCCAAAACTTCACCGTATTGTGAAAAAAATTCTTGAAGATCGCTTTCCTTGGTGCTCCAGGGTATGTTTCCCACATACAAAGTTTTCTGCATTGCTAATACCACCTCCATTTATATTATAGCCCAAATAACCAGGCTATTAAAACCAACTACCATGCACTTGACCGGTAAAGTCCGTGCTTCTTGATATACTGTTCGACCGGCTCGGGAGTCAAATATTTAATAGTTTTACCTAAAGTAACCCGCTCGCGTATAAAGGTTGAAGAAACTGCCAGGGCAGGAATCTCCAACAGGTGTACCCTGTGGCGCATGTCGGGACATGATCGATCAAGGGATTCGTAAAACTGGTCGAGTGAATAACCGGGCCTGGAAACAGCAATAAAGGTGCACAGGCGTAAAAGTTCTTCGTAATCTTTCCAGGTGAATATTTCAAGAATTGCATCAGCCCCGGTGATAAAAAATACCTCCGGCCCAGGTTCTTTGCCACATGAAAAATGCCTGACAGTATCAATTGTGTATGTAGGTTCATTTTGATCTATTTCTATCCGGGAAACAAAAAAAGAAGGGTTCGACATCACTGCCAGGGATGTCATCAGGTAGCGGTGCTCGGGCAGAGAAATTGACTTTTCATCTTTATGGGGCGGTATTCCCGCCGGGACAAATACAACATAATCCAAATCAAACTGCTGCCTTGCTTCTTCGGCAGTAACCAGGTGCCCCATGTGGATAGGATCAAAAGTTCCACCCATCAACCCAATATTAATATTTCCACCCTTGTTAGGGTTGGCATTAAACAGCAAACTGGACACCTTCCTTTACCTTAATCATAATAAACAAATTCTTCGCTGCCGATGCGCACGCTATCTCCTTCTTTAATTCCCGCCTTGCGCAGCTCTTTTTCCAGTCCAAAGCGCCGGCAAAAACCTTGAAAACGCTTAAGCGCCTCTTCGTTTTCAAAATCAGTTTTGGCTGCCATCTTTTCAATGGTTGTACCGCTTACTATGAATGTTTCACCTTCCCTGTTAATCTCAAGAGGTATTTCTTCATCTTCATCAAAATAAAAAACCTTTTCAGGCTCAAGCTTATCTTTTTCTTCCTGCAGCTCATTTACCCGTTGATATAAATAGCGGATTAGCTCTTTTACCCCTTCGCCCGTGGCTGCAGAAATTAAAAAAAGCCTGGTGTTCTCGGCTGCGGAATTTAATACACCTGTAAGCCTGGATACTTGTTCTTCGGCCCCACTCAGATCTATTTTATTGGCAACAATTACCCGGGGATAATCTTTTAGCTCTACGCTAAACTTTTCCAGTTCATTTTGTAACAGCTTGTAAGCGTCACCCGGATCTGGTTCTGCTGATGGTGAAACATCTATAAGAAATAGCAGCAGGAGGTTCCTTTCAACATGGCGCAGAAACTGGTGACCAAGCCCGGCGCCCTGGTGAGCGCCCTCTATTAATCCAGGCAAATCGGCAACAACAAAGCTGCCCTGGTCACCGATTTTAACCACACCAAGATTGGGGCTTAAGGTCGTGAATGGGTAGGAAGCAATTTTAGGCTTGGCCTCAGTGATGCGGCCAAGAAGAGTTGATTTGCCGGCGTTAGGAAACCCTACAAGCCCCACCTGGGCCATTAGCTTCAGTTCAAGAAAGATGTTTCTTTCTTGCCCGGGAAGGCCTTTTTCAGCCAGGCGCGGTGCTCTCCTGCGTGAACTGGCAAAACGGGCATTCCCCTTACCGCCCCTGCCACCCTCTGCTACCAGGGCTCTTTGTCCGGCAATTGTCAAGTCGGCAATTACCCTGCCCTTTTGATCACGAACTATTGTGCCAGGGGGTACGGGTACAAGCAAATCTGCGCCTGCGGCACCGTGCCTGTTTTTACTCTGGCCGTTGCCGCCATCGGCAGCTTTAAGAATTCGCCGATAGCGCAGATCAAGAAAACTGTGTTTTGATGGATCAGACCACAGGTAAATACTTCCACCGTTGCCACCGTCACCACCGTCAGGGCCGCCCCTCGCTACATACTTCTCGCGGCGGAATGAAACCGCTCCATTTCCTCCGCGGCCCCCCCGAACAGTAAGCTCTAACTCGTCTACGAACATTAGCCAACGATCACCTGCAGCGCTCTAAAATAAGATTAAAATATAGAAAAGCCCGGGTATCTAGCCCGGGCCGGGAAAAACTAGTTAACTGCTGCAACATCTTCCGGGTAAACGGAGACCATTTTCTTCGCACGATTATCATATTCGTAAACTACACGGCCACTGGCCTTGGCATACAGCGTATCGTCGCTACCCTTGCCAACATTCAAGCCGGGGTGAAAACGGGTTCCCCGCTGTCTAATCAGAATACTGCCGGCTTTAACCAACTGCCCGCCATAACGCTTTACTCCAAGCCTTTTAGCGTTACTATCCCTACCATTACGGGAACTTCCAACTCCCTTTTTATGAGCCATCTATGACACCTCTCTTTCATGCCTTGCAGATATAGAATTAAATAACTATTTTGCGCTAACTTTGCTAATCAGGACATCGGTATAAGGCTGGCGATGCCCCTGTTTGCGTCGGTAATTTTTCTTTCTTTTAAACTTGAAAACCGTAATCTTTTTGGCGCGGCCGTTCCTGGTAACCCGGCCTTCCACCTCGCAACCTTCAAGATAAGGATTACCGACTTTCGTTTCTTCACCGTTCACCAGCATTAAAACCCGGTCAAACTTAACTGTTTCTCCTTTTTCAGAAGGAAGCTTTTCCACCCGGATAGTTTTTCCTTCTTCAGCGCGGTACTGCTTACCGCCTGTTTCAATAATTGCGTACATAAACAAACCCCCCGTAAGGACTCGCCGAAGCTGGTAGCCCAATTAAAACGGGGCTTTACGGACCTTCTTCGTGCGGTTGTA
>SLQM01000244.1 GCA_007131435.1 Syntrophomonadaceae bacterium | reverse complement strand
GAAACTGGGGAGATAAAGGCAACCAGGATCAGGGAAATTGCCCTTAAATCAAGGTTCCCCATGATCTGGATTATGGATTCAGGAGGCGCCCGTATCGATCCTAAATCCGGTTTTGGCGCCAGTGATGACAATGACAGGGTAGCGCTATTTGCCTATACAGGTCACCTTTTTAAGGAAGAGGCTCTCATGTCAGGCATAATCCCGTTGGTTGGGGCAATGATGGGGCCGGGTTTTGCCGGAACAGCTTATATTCCCGGACTTTCCGATTTTGTACCCATGGTGAAAGATAAAAGCTTTATGGGCCTGGCCGGGCCGGCGCTGGTTAAAGAAGTAATCGGCGAGGAGATCAGTGAAAATGAACTTGGAGGTTCGAAAGTTCACTGTGAAGCGAGCGGCGTGGGAGACCTGGAAGTTGAAGATGATGCCGCCTGCATCCAGGCGATTAAAGATTACCTCTCTTTTTTCCCGCCTCATTGCGATGAAAAACCGCCGCGTCATGAATTTAAAGGAGATCCAACAGCCTTAATTGATGATAAAATCCTTGAAATAATTCCTGATAACACCCGCCAGGCTTATAATATGCACCGCGTGATTAAAATGGTCCTTGATGATGGCTACTTCTTTGAAATTAAGCCAAAATGGGGCAAAAATATGATTACCGGTTTTGGGCGCATCGGTGGCTACCCCATCGGGATCATAGCTAACAACCCCATGTCTTATGGCGGGGTAATCGATATAAACGCTTCAGATAAAGCAGCTCGCTTCATCTGGGCCTGCGATGCTTTTAATATACCCCTGCTTTTCCTTTCCGATGTCCCCGGTTTTATGGTCGGCTCCAAGGCTGAAAAGAGCGGCATTATCAGGCACGGGGCCAAGCTGATCCATGCCGTGGCAGAAGCGACAGTTCCAAAATTTACCGTTATTGTGCGCAAGTCTTACGGTGCCGGGTACTATGCCATGTGCGGCAAAGCCTTCGATCCGGACCTGATCGTAGCCTGGCCCAAGGGTGAAATATCGGTGATGGGAGCAGAGGGAATGGTCAGCATATTTGGCAGAAAAATGCTGGATGCGGCGCCTGACGAAGAGCGTGAGAACATTGTTGCCGGTATGGCTGAAATGATCAGACCTCTTCTAAATGTAAAAAATGCTGCAGCCAAGGCATACATTGACGATGTAATTGATCCGCGTGAAACAAGGCGCGTTCTATTCCAGGCCCTTGAATTTACGAAGGACAAAAAGATTTTCCGCCATCCCCGTAAACACGGGGTATACCCTGTATAAAAGACGGCGTGTGGATTTTCTTTACAATAAAATGTGAAAGGAAGTTATAGATGTATGAAACCATTATAACAGAAGTTCGTGGAAAAACCGGCTGGATTATTCTCAACCGGGAAGAGCGGCGTAATTCGATGAACCCGGAAATGCTGCGGGAGTTAATCAAAGCGATTAAAGAGTTTGAAGATAACGGGGAAGTGGTAAGCCTTGTATTAACCGGGTCAGGCGATAAAGCATTTTGTGCCGGTATGGACATGGGTGGCGGCGAGGCAATGCAGCTTGGCCCTCTTGACCGTCACGAACTGCAGAGAACTTTTATCAGTTTGTTAAGGGTGATAAAAGAACTGAAAAAACCGATCGTCGCCAGGGTGCAGGGTTTGGCGCTGGGAGGAGGCATGGGCCTGATGTGCGCCTGCGATATAGTTTTGGCCTCCGAAGAAGCCCGTTTTGGCACCCCGGAAATAAACCTGGGCCTGTTTCCCTATATTATCATGGCAACCCTGATCCGCAATACGGGCAGCAGCAAAAAACTGATGGAAATGATGCTGACCGGGGAAAAGATCAGCGCTTCCAGGGCCTGCGAGATGGGATTTGTCAACCAGGTAGTTGAAAAAGAAAAGCTTGATCACAGCGTTGAGCAGGTATCTGAGATCCTCAACAGTAAAAGCCCGGCAATCTTGCGTCTGGGCAGGCGTGCATTCTATACCATGCGCGACCTGGATTACGAGCAGGCCATGGAATATTTGTCCGGTATGCTGGCCCTGAATATGCAGGCTGAAGATATGATTGAAGGCGTTTCTTCTTTCATGGAAAAAAGGGAGCCTGTGTGGCGGGGTAAATAAAAGAAAGGAGCAATCAAAATGTCGCTAAAGGATAAAGTGGTAATCACGGCTGCTCTGACAGGCGCAGTAGCAAACAAGATGCAGTGTCCGCATATTCCCTATACTGCAGAAGAGATCGGTGAAGAGGCAAGGCGCGCACATGAAGCCGGTGCATCCGTGGTTCATATCCATGCCCGCGAAGACGACGGGACCCCTTCCATAGCAGTGCCCGTATTCGAGAAAATCCACAGGGAAGTTCGCAAACGCAGCCCGGTGCTGATCAATTTCTCTACCGGTGCTGTAGGAGTTTCCCGTGAAGAAAGAATTGCCCATATCCCGGTTTGCAAACCTGAAATTGCAGCCCTTAACATGGGCACCATGAATTATGCGAAATACAGTAAAAGGCGTCAGGACTTTGTTTTTTCGATCGAATTTTTAAACCCCATTCCCGACATTATCTATTACCTGCAAACAATGAAAGATAACGGGGTTCAACCGGAATGCGAATGTTTTGATGTGGGCCACCTGGAAACAGTATATCCATTGATGGATATGGGTTTGCTGGAGCGTTTCCAGGTAAGCTGCATTTTGGGTGTTGTGGGTGGAATCCAGGCCACGGCCCAGAACCTGGTCTACCTCTCTTCACGTGTTCCGGCAGGCATTCCATGGCAGGTGATCGGTGTTAGCTACGAGCAGTGGTTGTTATGTGCCACGGCTCTTTCACTTGGTGGCAATATCCGGGTTGGCCTGGAAGACAATTTCTATCTTGCGCCGGGCGAAATGGCAGAAGGTAACGGTCCGCTGGTGGAAAAAGCAGCGCGTATGGCCCGGGATATTGGCCGTGAACCGGCTTCCGTAGATGAAGCAAAACAGCTTCTGAAGCTTTAACCTATATATTTTGAAAGAGGAGTGAAAAAAATGGCAGTAGAAGTTCTATCACCAATTACTGGTAATGTATGGAAAATATTAAAGACAGCAGGCGATGAAGTAGAAGAATTTGAAACGATCATGATCATGGAGTCGATGAAAATGGAAATACCCGTGGAAGCTCCGCAGGATGGAAAAATTAAAGAAATTATGGTTAAAGAGGGCAGCTCTGTAATAGAGGAAGACGTGGTTGCCCTGCTGGAATGAGCTTTTAAGGTTAAAAACTAATGGTGAAAGATGGAGGGAGTTATATGAAATTGGTAGAAGGCCGTGAACTTGGTGATGTAAAACGAGAATCTATCAATGAGCTTTTCTGGGGTACGGTTTCCCGTTACCCGGACATTGTTGCAGTGCGTTATCGTGAAGGAGAAGATTTTACGAGCATTACATACCAGGAAATTGGAGAAAAGGTAACAGACCTTGCCCTAGCCCTGATTTCCCTGGGCATAAAAAAGGAAGACAAGGTTAGCTTGCTTTCTGAAACCCGCTACGAGTGGGTTGTAGCCGATTTTGCAATCCTCACTGCTGCCGGAGTTACAGTAACCGTATATCCAACTCTCTCTGAAAGAACTACACAATACATCGTCGATAATTCGGATAGTAAAATTATAATTCTCGAAGACGATGAGCAGCTTGCCAAAGTGCTCTCTATCCGTGATCAACTGCCAAAACTAACCCATATTATCACTATTGAAAACACCGAGATAGAAAAAGAAGACGATATAATATGTCTTGAAGATGCTTATGAAATCGGCAAACGTTTTGGTGAAGAAAATCCCGAAATATATGAAGAAACCTGGAAAAGCGTAAAACCTGAAGACTTGAGCAGTATAGTCTATACAAGCGGAACAACCGGTTTGCCTAAAGGCGCGATGCTCTCGCACTGGAATTGGCGATTCAATGTTTATGCTGTAGTAGATCTTGTAGAATTTAAACCAGGAGATTCGCTGCTTGCATTTTTACCTCTTGCCCATGTATACATGCGCCTTGTTTATTTCGCAGCAACTTATTCTGCTGCAACAACCTATTTCAGCAAGCCGGATACCCTGGCCCAGGACCTGCCGCTCATTCGGCCGCACTGCTTTGTTTCTGTCCCCCGTTTATTTGAGAGAGTCCACAACCGCTTGATGGAAACTATTCACAGCAGCCCATACCTGCGTCGCAGGATTTTCCGCTGGGCTGAAGCTGTGGCAATAGAGATGGGCAAAACCCAGAGCCAGTGGAAAGAACCTTCATCAGGCTTTAAGTTTAAACACCGCCTGGCTGACAAGCTGGTTTTTAAAAAGATCAGGACCAGGATGGGTGTTGATCGGCTGAAATGGACCTGTTCGTCCGGAAGTTCACTGCGTAAAGACCTGGCCTATTTTTTTAATGGGATTGGAATAACAATTATTGAAGGGTACGGCATGACTGAAGTTGCCGCGCCTTCAAACCTCAACCCAGTCGGGCGTTTCAAACCCGGAACCGTTGGTCCTCCGCTGGCCGGGGTGAAAGAACGCATAGCTGAAGATGGTGAGATCCAGATCAAAGGTGATAATGTAATGATGGGTTATTACAAGCTGCCGGAAGAAACAAAAGCCTACTTTACAGAAGATGGCTGGTTGAAAACCGGCGACATAGGTTACTTTGATGATGATGACTACCTGGTATTCGGTGAGCGAAAGAAACATATCCTAGTTTTGTCAACTGGAAAAAATGTAGCGCCCCTGCCTATTGAAGAAGCTTTAAAGAAGAGCTACATGATTGAGGAAGCGGTTGTGGTCGGGGATAATGAAAAATTCGTTGCCGCCTTGATTCAGCCTACTTACCAGGCAGTTTTAGACTATGCCAGGGATAATAATATTAAGTTTGATGAAAGCCTGACAGTGATGCGCGAAGCTTCTACCGGTGACCAGGTACCATTACGGATTGACGATAAATTACTTGAGAATGAAGAGATAATAAAAATATTTGAAAGATCAGTTGAAAAAGCTAACCAGAATTTTGACACTTACGAGCAGGTTAAGAAGTTCAGGCTTATCGGGGAGGCTTTGACCATGGAAAGGGAGGAACTAACCCCCACTTTAAAAGTCAAGAAAAGCGTTATCAGCGAAAAATACAAGGATCTACTGCAGGATATATATAGCTGAAGCTCACCCTAAACGGGTAAAGGGTTTGCTTAAAGACAAAGCTAACCCTTTACCCATAAACAGCTTTCCTGGCATTTGGGATAAGTAATTTAATGCCCACTTGATGCAAATCCAGGTGACCATAAAAAAGGGTTACAGGTATGTCCTGTAACCCTTAAACATGATAACCTTTGGTGCCGAAGGTGGGAGTCGAACCCACATGCCCGGGGGCGCACGATTTTGAGTCGTGTGCGTCTGCCAGTTCCGCCACTTCGGCAGGATGTACCATATATTAGCATAGTCTGCCTGGTACAGCAAGCAAAAATTAGGGTTTGCCGGCCTATGATTGCAAGATCAATTTAATGATCCTAATATAATCTTGGACTAGAATTGCAAAATACCCTATGTTAAAAATATCCCTAAAAAAACATATTAGTTTGACAATTTGCATTCAAGGACAGAATATTTATAAGTTAATAAATTCACAAAGCAGGGATAAAAACTTAACCAGCGAAAATATTAAACGGTAAAAGTATTATTTGCCTGACTATTATAACAAGGGGTGAAGAGATTAATGAGTGAACTGATTAAAGGCGGAGCATTTTTGCTTGGTCCTGTGGACGAAAACACAGTTTTTGTTCCGGAAGATTTTGATGATCTTCACAAGATGATTAAGAAAACCAGTTACGATTTCATGAAGAACCAGGTAGAGCCTAAAATTGATGAAATCGAAGAAATGGCTGAAGGTGTTACAATTGGCCTGTTAAAAGAAGCTGGTGAACTTGGACTTATCGGTAGTGACATTCCTGAAGAATATGGCGGAGAAGAGGCAGATAAAATTACCACGATGATCATTACTGAAAATGCATCTATCTG
>SLQM01000072.1 GCA_007131435.1 Syntrophomonadaceae bacterium | reverse complement strand
GTTGCGACCCTGCAGTTTATCATAGCGGAGTTCCCATGCTTGGCATCTGCTACGGAATGCATCTTTTGGCAAAAGAACTTGGCGGAGAAGTTGAGAAAGGCGGCAGGTCTGAATTCGGTAGAACTTCATTTAGAATCCTGGAAAAAGAACCGTTATTTGGCGATCAGGTTTTTGCCCTGGATGATTCATGCTGCGCCTGGATGAGCCACCAGGATGAAGTATTGGAACTGCCTCAGGGATTTACTGTGCTGGCTAAAACAGAAAATGATACCATTGCCGCTATGGGTGATCATCAGAAAAAGATTTATGGCGTTCAGTTTCATCCGGAAGTATTTCATACCCCGGGCGGCAATAATGTTTTAAAAAAGTTCCTGTTTGAAGTTTGCCAGTGCAGCAAGAACTGGACTCCGGGCAGCTTCGTCAGCGATGCAGTTAAAAAGATCAGGGAGACAGCAGGAGAAAGAGAAAAGGTGGTTTGTGCTTTAAGCGGCGGGGTTGACTCGTCAGTGGTTGCCTTTTTACTTGACCGGGCCCTGGGTGAGCGTGCTGTATTTATTTTTGTCGATCACGGGCTGTTAAGATTAAAAGAAGCGGAACATGTAGTTAAATTATACAAGGAAGGCCTGAAGGGCGAATTCATTTTAATCGATGCCAGAAAAAGATTTCTTGATGCCCTGGCTGGTGTAAAAGATCCGGAAGAAAAAAGGCAGATTATTGGTGCAGAGTTTATTAATGTTTTTAAAAGGCAGGCCCTGGCCATGGGTGATATTTCTTACCTGGCCCAGGGGACAATATACCCGGATGTAGTAGAAAGTGGTTCAGTCCAGGGTGCAGCTGTAATAAAATCGCATCACAATGTTGGAGGTCTGCCGGAAGAACTCGGTTTTGACCTGATTGAACCGCTGCGTGAACTTTTCAAGGATGAAGTTCGCCTGGTTGGTGCTGAACTGGGATTACCGGATAAGATATTAAAAAGGCAGCCTTTCCCTGGGCCGGGCCTGGCAGTGCGGATTATCGGCGAGATAACAGCCGATAAGCTTGAAATAGTAAAGCAGGCTGATGCTATTTTCCGCAAAGAAATCCAGCGAGCCGGGGTTGATGAAGGGTTATGGCAATATTTCGCAGTACTAACCAACGTTCAAGTAGTAGGGGTGAAAGGTGATGACCGTCACTACGGCCCGGTTATTGCCCTGCGTGCAGTTGCATCTGAAGATGCCATGACGGCGGATTGGGCCCGGATTCCTTTTGATGTGCTGGAAAAAGCGTCGCTGAGGATTACAGGAGAAATACCTGAAGTGGCCAGGGTTGTTTATGATATAACCTCTAAACCTCCCGGCACGATTGAATGGGAGTAAACAATATATATTAATGCAAATATAAAAGGCGCAGCCGCTTTCTTTCCGGTTACGCCTTTTTGTACTGGATAATTTTGCTTAGCTTATTTCCCTGCACATCTCTATGAAATACTGGTGAATACGCAGGTCACTTGTTAGTTCAGGATGGAAGGAAGTAGCGAGCAGGTTGCCCTGCCTGGCTGCAACTACGCCCTCGGGTAGTTGGGCCAGGGCAGTTACTTCATGGCTCATTTTTAAAATGACAGGTGCCCTGATGAAAACCGCTGTAAGCGGTTCATTAAAAGTTTTAAAATCGAGCGCAGTTTCGAAACTTTCCCTTTGCCGTCCGAATGCGTTGCGTTTTACCACGATATCCATTAGACCGAGTTTCGGCTGGTTTATAATTCCGTCAGTAATTTCACCTGCCAGCAAGACCATCCCTGCACAGGTGCCGAATAGCGCCAGGCTTTTATCCCTGGTTCTCCGTCGAATTGAATCTGCCAGGCCGAAAGCTTCAATTAGTTTGCCGATAGTTGTGCTTTCACCACCGGGTAAAATTAACCCGCTAACTTCGTCTAAACTCTTCACATTTTTTATCGCTACTGCCTCTGTGTCGCAGCGCCTTAGATGATCCAGGTGCTCTGAAACAGCACCCTGGACGGATAAAACGCCTATTCTCATCTATTATATTCCCCGTTCCTGCATGCGATCTGCATCTGTTAATGTCGCCATTTCAAGTCCGGGCATTGCACTGCCCAGGCCTTTTGAGACTTCTGCCAGCACCCTGGGATCGTCATAATGCAGGGTTGCTTTAACTATCGCTTCAGCTACTTTCTGCGGGCTCTCAGATTTGAAGATTCCCGATCCGACAAAGATACCATCAGCGCCCAGCTGCATCATCAAAGAAGCATCGGCGGGTGAAGCAATTCCCCCTGCAGCGAAGTTTACTACAGGTAAGCGCCCTGCTTCACGAACTTCCTTCAACAGCTCAACAGAAACTCCCATTTCCTTGGCCATAACAACAAGTTCATCATCCTGTTTGCTGATTACCTGGCGAATCTGATCCATCACCCGGCGCATATGGCGTACAGCCTCAACAACATTGCCGGTGCCCGGTTCACCCTTAGTTCTCATCATAGCGGCCCCTTCGGAGATACGGCGCAGGGCTTCTCCCAAGTCCCTAGCTCCGCAGACGAAAGGCACTTTAAAATTATGTTTGTTGATATGGAACTGCTCATCGGCAGGGGTTAAAACTTCGCTTTCATCGATGTAGTCTACCCCAAGCTCCTCTAAAATCTGGGCTTCGGCAATATGCCCGATGCGGACTTTCGCCATAACCGGTATGGTAACTGTATCCATAATAGTTTTTATCATTTCGGGGTCAGCCATCCTGGCCACACCGCCAGCTGCCCTGATATCGGCAGGCACGCGCTCCAGGGCCATTACGGCAACTGCGCCCGCTTTTTCGGCGATCTGAGCCTGTTCAACTGTTGTAACATCCATGATCACGCCGCCTTTTTGCATCTGGGCCATACCCTTTTTAACCCGAAATGTTCCCGTTTCTTTCATCTTTTAAAACTCCTCTCACAGTTCATTTTATTCCTGTTTCTCAACCGGCCTAACCGGTAGTCCTTTTTCTGAAAGGTATTCTTTAATTTCGGCAATGCTGAAAGTGCCGTAATGCAGTATTGATGCTGCCAGGACAGCATGTGCATTTCCTGTTGTAAGCGCTTCATACATATGTTCCAGTTTGCCGGCACCGCCTGAGGCAATAACCGGTATTTTTACTGCGCCGGTTACAGCAGCCAGAAGGTCCAGGTCATATCCATCCTGCGTGCCGTCGGCATCCATTGAGGTTAGTAAAATTTCTCCTGCGCCTGACTGTTCTGCTTCTAGGGCCCATTGAACGGCATCGCGGCCTGTTGGCGTCCGACCCCCGTGGGTATAAACTTCCCATTTCAAAAGGCCCGGAGATGAATTACTCTTTACGCGACAGGCATCAATTGCAACAACTATACATTGGCTGCCGAATCTCTGGGCTCCTTCGCTGATCAAGGCAGGTCTTTTTAAAGCAGCTGTATTAAGTGAGACTTTATCGGCGCCCGATTGTAAAAGCTGATCCATGAACTCGGTTGAGTCTATGCCCCCGCCAACTGTTAAAGGGATAAAAACAACTTCTGCAGTTTTGCTGACAACGTCAACGATTGCCCTGCGCCCTTCAACTGAAGCGGTGATATCTAAAAATACCAGTTCATCAGCGCCTTCACTGTTATAAAAGCTGGCCCGTTCCACTGGATCTCCGGCATCCCTGATATTAACAAAGCGGGTGCCTTTAACTACACGGCCATCCCGCACATCCAGACAGGGAATTATTCTTTTAGCCAGCATAAACAAGACTCCTCTATATGCAACAAAAATGCGCCGTATTTTAAAATGGCCATTGCTGTAAACTATGCTGATAACCGATCTAAAAAGTAAAACTAGATCTGATCGGCTATAATCTTACCAAAATTAGAGAGAAGGCGCAAGCCTGCAGGGCCGCTCTTTTCGGGGTGGAATTGAACACCCATAATATTGCCGGAAATAACGGCAGAAGTGAATGAAAATCCATAGTCCGTCAAGGCCAGTGTGTTGTCCTTCCTGTCTGGCTGTGCGTAGTAAGAATGGGTAAAATAGAAGTAAGTTCCATCGTCCAGGGCATTAAAGAGAGGATGGTTTAGCAGGGGTCTTACCTGGTTCCAGCCAACATGGGGAACATGCAGCGTATCAGGGAAAAGCTTAACCCTGCCGGAAATGGCGTCTAAACCTTTGGCTGTAGCGGTTTCATCTTTAGATTCTTCGCTTTCAGTCAGCAGGAGCTGCATGCCTAAGCAAATACCCAGGAAAGGTATATTTTTTGCAATAGCCGCACGCAGCGAATCGGCCAGGTTGTCTCTATTTATCGCTTCTACGGCATGATCAAAGTAGCCTACACCGGGAAATATAATTGCTTCTGCCCTTTCTATAACTTTCGGGTCATTAGAAATAACTGGCTCCAGGGAAACCATTTCCGCGGCTTTAGATATACTTCTTAAATTTGCGCTTCCGCTGTCTACAATCACCAACCCACCCATCACAAACCCCCATAAATTGACAAGGGGACGTGCCATTTGTCAACTTTTTTCTAGACGCATTCACTTAATTTGAAATGTCAAAACCTATAAAGCTAATAAATGTTGACAAATGGTACGTCCCCTTGTCAACTGGTCAATAGTTTTAGTGGCCAACTGCCTGCAGGGAGCTGCCGCCTTCAATATCATAGAATAGTTCGCCCAGGATTTTAATTCCTTTTTTTATTTCTTCGAGTGAAGGCTGGCTGAATGAAAAACGGGCGCTTTTTTTCCCGCCACCGTTGCTGAAGAATCCTTCACCGTGAACAAAGGCAACATTTTTATCCAGGGCAAGCTGCAGAAGCTTATTACTATCAGGGTAATGATCGGGAAAAGTTACCCAGATAAAAAAGCCTCCCTTCGGTTTATTATACTCGATATTGGGTGGAAAATAGCGATCCATCGATTTAATCATGGCATCTCTTTTTTCACGGTATAGTTCGGTTAGTTTCCTGGTGTGCATATCTATGTAGCTGTCTCTTGATAAACAGCAGGCAAGCTGCTGACCAAGTGTGCTTGAGCACAAGTCAGCTGTTTGCTTAACCATTGACACCTTTTCTATCAACTCTTTTGATGCGGCAATCCAGCCAATTCTAATACCCGGGATCAAAATCTTGGAAAAAGAACCGAGATAAATAACCCTGTCCTCGGTATCAAGCGAAAAATAGGAAGGAGGGACTTCACCTTCATAGCAGAGCGGGCCATAAGGGTTGTCCTCAATTATCAGCAGGTTGTAGTGAGAGGCAATTTTTAAAATTTCTAGGCGCCTTTTAAGGCTCGTGGTAGTGCCGGTAGGGTTCTGGAAATTCGGAACTGTATAGAAAACTTTCGGCTTTTTACCCTCACTTATCAGTTGCTTAATTCTTGTAATCATTTTTTCCGGCAGGGGGCCTTCATTGTCCATTTCAATGCCGCAGGCAGCCCCGCCATAAGACTTAATTGCGCTCATCCCGCCAATGTAAGCAGGCTCCTCAACTAAAACAGGTTCTTCTTCATTGACTAGTATGCGCCCCAGGAAATCGAGCCCCTGCTGGGAACCGTCAATAATCATCAAGTTGTCAACTTCGCAGGAAGCGCCTTCTAAAGTCATTTTCTTGGCGATCAGCTTGCGCAGCTCATAGCTGCCTTCCGTAGGCCCATACTGCAAAGATTGCTGGCTTTCTTCCCTTACCAATTGAGCCAGGGTTTGGGCAATATCTTCGCTTGGGAAAAAATCATTTCCGGGAAACCCCCCTGCAAAGGATATGACCTCCGGCCTTTCAGTTAAGGCAAAGAACTGCCGGATTTGTGAACCGGTTATATATTTTGTTCTCTCTGCGAAAAAACTGTTCCATTCTATACCCATTATTTTGTCCTCCCCTGCAAAAGCTGATTCCTTTTCCCGCTTTCTGTTTTCAATAAATCAAAAAGCCCGTCTCTAATATAAGAGACGGGCTTATACCCGCGGTACCACTCTAGTTGCCCAGACTTCGAGCCACTCGTTTTCGATAACGGCATTGCAGCCGGTAACGCTTACTGGATTATTACCATTTCAGCGTTACAGCTCCGGGGCGGCTT
>SLQM01000256.1 GCA_007131435.1 Syntrophomonadaceae bacterium | reverse complement strand
GATTTTAAATTTTTTTAAACCTTCTGCTACAATTACCCTGTTTTCACCTTTTAGCGGGACAACATCGGCGGCAGTCCCCAGGGCTGCCAAATCCAGTAAATGGAAGGGCAAGGATTGTCCAAATTCTTCTGCCAAAGCAGCTGCCAGCTTAAAAGCTACACCTGCTCCTGATAGCTCTTTAAAAGGATAGCTGCATTTTTTTTGCAGGGGATTAATTATTGCTACAGCCTGCTTATTTTCTTCAAGGGGTTGGTGATGATCCGTGACAATAATATCCAGGCCAATACTGGAAGCTAATTTGATTTCTTCAAGAGCATTGATACCACAATCGACGGTTACAACCAGTGATGCTCCAAGACTGCGAAATTTTTTTAAAGGTTCCGGGTGAAGACCGTATCCATTTACAAAGCGGCTCGGCAAATACAGGTCAACATCTGCACCAAGGCTTTGCAGCATTTCAACCATGATGGCAGTTGCAGATATACCATCGGCATCGTAATCACCGTGCACAATAATTTTTTCGCCTTCATTTATTGCTTTTAAAAGGCGCTTAACAGCCTCTTTCATTCCCTGCATTAACCAGGGGGAATGAAGCTGTTCCAATGCAGGAGCCAGAAATTCTTTGCCCTGTGAAACACCGGTTACTCCACGATTAAGGATTACCCTGGCCAGGGCAGGGGCTATTTCAAGGTTTTCTGCCAGGATAGAGACTTCTTCTTCATCCTGTTCCAGCCAAACCCAGCGCTTACCATTGAAACTCATGTGCTCTATTGGTCCACCTCGTTTTTTCCATTAATAGGTGCTTCTTCACTTTCCGGAACGCCTGAGTCTGTTTCAGTTATATCGTCCTGTTGATCATTACTTGGCGATGTTTTATAAACCTTGCTCTCCTCGGGAACAGATATTGCCTTGTTCAGCTCGGCTTCCAGGAATATTTTATCTTCCTCCAGGGCCTTTATCTTTTGCTGGAGCTCTTCATTTTT
This sequence comes from Syntrophomonadaceae bacterium, assembly GCA_007131435.1. GTDB lineage: Bacteria > Bacillota > Dethiobacteria > DTU022 > DTU022 > SLQM01. The sequence continues at coordinate 5,065 of SLQM01000256.1, read as the reverse complement.
ATTGCGCATATCGCGAAACGCAAAAGCTGTGCGGATACTGCGGAAAAGGCTAAAGAGGCCCATGATTAAAGCCCCAAAGAATGATGAGCCGAGGATTAATATAATCAGGGACACTTCTGTACGGCCAAAGATATAACTTACGGTAACTATTTCATTATTGGCAAGAGCAATAATTGCCACGATTAATCCGAAAACCAGGGCCAGTATGAGATAGAAAGAACCCATTTTTATCAACCCTTTCTTACCCGAAGGTTATTAAACTATCCATCTATGATCAGGCCGTCTTGCCGCGGATCTTTTTAAACTGAACCTCCTGAAGGTTAAGCCAAAGGGGGCTGGCAACAAAAATTGATGAATAGGTACCGACAAATACCCCCATGATCAAGGCAAGCACAAATACAATCAAGTCAAGGCTGCCAATATAGTAATGGAAACCAAATAGCAGCGCAATAAGCACAAACAGCGTAGTAAGAGAAGTATTAATTGACCTGACAAGGTTTTGGTTAATACTTTCATTAACAACTGTAACATATTCTCTCTTCTGTTTGTGCCGTATGTTTTCCCTGATCCGGTCAAAAATAACTATTGTGTCATTGACAGAATAGCCAAAAACCGTGAGAATGGCCGCTACGAATGGAACGTTAATCTCCAGCTGAAGGATGGAAAAAACACCTACCACGACAATAATGTTGTGCAGCAGAGCTGCTATGGTGGCAAGGGCAAACCTGAACTCAAAACGGAAAGTAATATAGCCAACCATTAACAGGATCGCCACGGCGAGCGACAATACTGCCTGGGCAGCTAATTCTCTGCCAATAACAGCTCCCACGCTTTCAATCCTCAAATCTGCCGGGTCAAGTTTGGGGAAACTGCTTCTGAAGGCATCCATGATCATTTCCCGGCGCTCTTCTTCTATATATTGGGACTTGATAACCAATCCTTCATCGGTTGGCTCCCCACTTAGATCTCTACCCTGGACAATCTGGACAGCTGCACCATCGAGTTCCTCAAAAAGAGCAATTACCGCTGCTACCTCTTCCATTGAAAACTCTTCGCCAAGGTTCAGGTGAAGCACCGTGCCTCCTGTAAAGTCTATCCCGAGGTTTAAGCCGAAAATGGCAAGGGATACAAGTCCTGCAATAACCAGTATTGATGATAAAATATATGCTTTACGGCGGTTACCGATAAAATCGATCATTATATTTTCACCCCCACGAAGGCACTGTTCCTAATTAGACCTGCCCTGAACACCAACCTCATTAAGAGACGGGTTAAAACAATTGCTGTAAACATGCTGCAAAGAATACCTACGAAAAGGGTAACGGCAAAGCCCCTGACCGGCCCACTGGCCAGGCTGAAAAGAACAATGGTTACGATTAGGGTTGTAACATTCGCATCCAGTATAGCCCTGAATGCTCGCTGGAAGCCGCCCTCCATGGCACTGCGCGGAGTTCGTCCTGACCGCAGTTCATCCTTGATGCGTTCGAAAATAATCACATTGGCGTCAACCGCCATGCCGATGGAGAGTATTAGCCCGGCAATACCTGGTAAGGTAAGGGTTGTCGGCAGGTATGTTAAAGCCCATAAAACAAGGGTCATGTAAAATACAAGGGCTATTGAAGCCACAACCCCGGCTACCCTGTAAAATATGATCATAAAAAGAACAACTACCAGCAGCCCTGTACCAGCTGCATAAACTGCTATCTCTTCTGTCCGCTGCCCAAGTGTTGGGCCGATTAGTCGCGATTCAAGTTCTACCAATTCAACAGGAAGCGAACCGCTGCGCAGTAAAAGGGCAAGTTCGGCCGCTTCCTCAAATTCGAACCTTCCTTCTATGGTTGCCCTGCCGTCTGTTATAACAGCTTGAACAACTGGTTCAGAAATGACCGTATCGTCAAGAACAATGGCAATGGGTTGTCCAAGAAATTTAGAAGTTGCCTCTTCGAAAAGCCTTGCTCCTTCACGATCAAATTCAATACTGACAAAGGGAAAAGGAGTATATTCCGGCGCCCTTTCTGCCCTGGCCTGGACCAGGTTAGCCCCGGTTACAATCTCTACTCCGTCGGGGCCAACAAACTTGAGCATTGCTGTCCGCCCAATGATATTTCTTGCCTGCTCAACATCTTCAAGGTCCGGGAGCTCTATCCTGATGCGGTTGTCGCCCTGGGCTGCAATTACCGGTTCAGCTACACCCAGTTCATCAACCCTCAGGCGAATAATTTCTATTGCCCTTTCAATTGCATCATCATCATGATCTGCATCACCGGTTTCTACTGCCTCCAGTAAAACGTAAAGTCCGCCGGCAATATCGAGGCCGCGTTTTATCCCATCTTCCCTGTCTGCAGCGTTGATGAAAGCCGAATATCCTGAAAAAAGTATCAGGGCAGCGATAGCAATTAAAAGGAATAGCCGCTCAGGCTTAATATTTTGATTCATTAACAACCACTCTCCATTCTCTGAAACAAATTCATAAATTAGTGCAGCCATTATTGCTTTCTAATATGGCCGGCAAATCGACTAAAAATAACGATGCTGTTAACTATGTAGTTTAGCGGCTTAAATTACTGGGTGTTTAAGTATTGCTTCAACACAGTTTCGAGCAGGTTTTCATCACTAACCGGCATTATTATGGCCGAACCTACCTGGTCTGGCAGGACAAAAATAATTTCACTGCCCAAACGTTTTTTGTCTTGCCTTAGTTTATCGATTACCTTCTTCACGGTCAAGTCGGTAGGAGCTTTTTTCAGATTTATTTTTGACAGTAATTTTTTTATACGCCCAGCAACAGCAGGTTTAATCACCTTCATTGAAGTGGATATATCAAGGGCAGCATGCATCCCGACCAGGATCGCTTCTCCGTGCAGGTAGTGCCTATAACCCGTGGCTGCTTCCAGGGCATGCCCGATAGTGTGCCCAAAGTTTAAAATTCTGCGGTAATCTTTTTCATATTCATCAGCTTCCACTACCCTGGCCTTGGATTGAATGGAACAGGCTATAGCATTGACAATAAGCTGACTCTGACCTTTTAATATCAAATCAAGGTTTTCTTCAAGCCAATGGAAAAATACGGCATCCTCTATAATACCGTATTTTATAATTTCAACCATGCCTGCTTTCAAATGCCTGGGGGGAAGCGTTTCAAGGACATGAGGATCTATTACCACAAGCCTGGGAGGATAAATCGATCCTATAAGGTTTTTACCGCGGGGGTGGTTAACTGCCACCTTTCCTCCAATGCTGCTGTCAACCTGGGCCAGGAGGGACGTAGGCACCATAACCAGCGGCACTCCCCTCAGGTAAGTTGCGGCAACAAAACCGCCCAGATCGCCTACAACACCGCCACCAAGGGCAATAACAGGTGAATTCCTGTCAAGTTCCGCATTAACGGCGGCATCATAGATACGCGAAGCCAGGGATAGCGTTTTAGAACTTTCCCCTGGCCTGATTATATGATTTACTACCTGCCAATTTTCATTTTTTAGTGTTTTAAGAACTTGCTCCCCGTAGAAGTTATAAACATTTCTGTCACTAACCAGTAGGGTCCGATCCGAAGGAAAAAGCAGGCGCATTGACTTTCCCAGTACAGATAAAGCGTCCTTTTCAATTAAAACCCTGTAAGGAAAATTTCTCGTTTTAACTAAAATTTCTTTTTCCGGCATTTTTTCACCCTTTAATTAATGTCGTTAATCTTTCAGCTCAAACACAGCCAGGATAAATGTTAAATAACCTGTAACAAGAAACCTTTTTGCTGAACTTTTAGTTGGACTTTTTATCGTTTTTTCCGCAGGCGGCGGTTTACAGAACTTATATAATACTCAAATGCAGCATCGATCTCTTCAATAAAATCTCCCGCAAACTTTTCCCTGAAAGCCACTGCAAGTTCCCAGGCAATAGCTGCTTCCGCTACTACTGCCGCTGCAGGAACCGCGCAAATATCAGATCTTTCAGCTGCACCCCTTGATTCATCACCTGTTAGCCAATCTATGCTTGGTAGTGGATTGGCAAGGGTTGGTATTGGCTTCATTGCAGCCCGGAGTATGAGAGGCTGCCCGTTTGTAATACCCCCTTCCAGGCCGCCGGCCCGGTTGGTTGAGCGGAACACTCCTTGTTCTTCATTTACCATGATAGGGTCATGGAATAGGGAGCCCGGCATGGCTGCTGCTAAAAAGCCTGCTCCAACCTCAACAGCTTTAATCCCCTGGATCGAAGCCAGGGCGCCACAGAGGCGGCCATCAAGTTTTCGATCAAAATGAACATGGCTGCCAAGGCCGGGAGGCAAACCAGTTACCACTATTTCAATTACTCCGCCAAGGGTATCACCATTTTTTCGGGCCTCATCAATTTCCCGAATCATCTCTTTCTCCGCGGCAGGATCAGCACAGTTCAAAGGCGACTGCTCAACCTGCTCGATAAGGCCCGGCAGGTCACTTATACCAGCATCGGCTTTTACAGTACCGATACTTTTTACATGGCTGCATATATCAACTCCATATTTTTCAAGTAAAATCCTGCCCACACTACCTACGGCCACCCTAATGGCAGTTTCACGGGCGCTTGAACGTTCTAGTATCATCCTTAAATCGTCATGGCCATATTTCAAGCCCCCGGCCAGATCGGCATGGCCGGGACGCGGCCGAACGAGAGCAACAGCTTCCGGTAGCGGATCGCCTTCAGGGGACATTACTTTTTGCCAGTTTTTATAATCACGGTTTTTTATCTGTAGGGTTAGTGGGCTGCCGATAGTTTTATTGAAACGCAGTCCGGACAGAAATTCAACGCTGTCTTTTTCAATTTTCATCCGCCCACCACGGCCATACCCTCCCTGGCGGCGCTGAAGGTTCTTGTCTATTTTTTCTTTTTTTATTACCAGCCCTGCTGGCAGCCCTTCGATTATTGCCGTTAGGCAAGGGCCATGGGATTCTCCTGCCGATAAATAGCGCATTGTTACTCCTCCCAATCGGCTATATATATGAAGCTTCCATTTTATAGTATAATAAGCCGCCTTACCCTCTTACCTGCTCCGTGCAGTATGGTAGCAGTTAGCTTGATCTATTCTTTGATGTGT
>SLQM01000024.1 GCA_007131435.1 Syntrophomonadaceae bacterium | reverse complement strand
CAGCGCCAGGGTCAGGCCTATAATTCCGGTTATATAGTAAAAGAACAGTGTCTTACCCAACATGCGGCCCATTTTAATCCCGCTGATATTGGCTACCCCAACGGAAAGTGTAGTGATAACCAGGGGTACTACGAGCATGGAGAGCAGGCGAACGAGGATGTCTCCTAAAAACCTTAGAGGAGTTGCAGCTTCGCCAAAGATTACGCCGACCAAAATGCCCAGGACAAATCCGATCATAATCCATCCCAGCAACCCAATCTTTTTCACTCTTTTCACCTCCTTTCGTTCATTTTGTGAACGTAAATGCATTTGCAGGTACATTTGGAAGTGAGGCAGATAGGTCTACCAATAAGCTGCTTAAATTATTTAATTTTTAAATAGATATTGTTTATTTGGTGGTTTTTTTGATCAGCATCCGGGCTACGAATACTAATACGTCTAGTTCACTGAACCAATAATATCATAGATCAGAATTATCAGTCAAATATTGGAACAGGTTAACAGGTAAATTCTATAAGGTCAAATGGTGCCAGCAAGGAATTATTTCCACAGTTCCGGCTGGAATTTTTCTATGGCCTGGCGCAGCATGGTACCAGGCATTTTTTTAGATCATAGATTTTGATAGCTGTATTCCACTTCAAAGCTGCGATAGTTGATTGATCCATTCAAGGGTTTGGATCTATAATGACATGAGGTTTTAAAGCTTAAGGGGGCGTAAGTATGAAATATAACTTTGACAAGGCAATCGATCGCTGTAATACCGGCAGCCTGAAGTGGGATTTCTGTGAAAAATACCTGGATGCTGATGATGTTCTGCCCATGTGGGTTGCTGATATGGATTTTCAGGCACCGGCACCTGTAATAGAAGCGGTAAAAGAAAGAGCCGAACACGGCGTATATGGTTACGCCGAAGAAAGCAGATCCTTTTATGAAGCTGCTGCCGGCTGGATGGAGCGCCGCCACGACTGGCCGGTAAAAACAGAATGGCTGCAGTTCTGCCCCGGTATCGTACCAGCTATCCACCTCCTGGTCCAAACATTTACCCGGCCCGGGGACCAGGTGATAGTTCAAACACCGGTTTATTATCCATTTTTTGGCGCCATCACCACTGCCGGATGCCATATATTAAACAACCCGCTGAAGCTTGAAAACGGCCACTATTCCATGGATTTTGATGACCTCGAAAAGAAGGCGCCCCAGGCCAGGATGCTGATCCTATGCAGCCCCCACAACCCGGGTGGCATCCTCTGGAGCAGAGAAGATCTATTACAGCTCGGTGATATCTGCCTGAAGAACGACCTGCTGGTGATATCCGATGAAATCCACGCAGACCTGGTTCTTTACAGGCAAAAGCATTGGCCTTTTGCTTCTCTTTCCGAAGAACTGGCCATGAATTCGATCACCACAGTCGCACCAAGTAAAACCTTTAACCTGGCAGGGCTGCAGGCTTCCTATGTCATAACCCCCAATCCCGACCTGGCCGCGGCTTACAGAACTGCGCTGGAGAAGGCTGCCATTGCCCGCCCCAACCTTTTTGCCATCGCCGCATCCGAGGCTGCTTATAAATATGGAGAGGAATGGCTGGATCAGCTGCTTGCTTACCTGGAAGAAACCCATCGCTTCGTAGAAGAATTTATAGAAAAGGAGATCCCAAAACTTGGAATCATCAGGGCGCAGGCCTCATACCTGGCCTGGATAGACTGCCGGCAGCTCGGCTTCTCACCGGAAGGACTTAAAAACTTTATGTTAAAGGAAGCAGGGCTGGGCTTAAACCAGGGCTACATTTTTGGCGAAGGCGGGGAAGGGTTTGTCAGGATGAACCTCGGATGCCCGCGCGCTCTTGTTGCCAGGGCCCTTGAAAAGCTTAAGCGTGCAGTAAATAGCTTATAACCTTAGAAGAAGATATCTAGGCGGGCAATCAAACCTCCGAAGAAAAAAGCGATAAAAGTAGTAAGCAGGAGAATCGCTACGGCGAAAGCTACTTTGAATTCACGGGCTACGGTTGCTACAATGGCAATGCAGGGCACGTAGAAAAGGCCTACTACCGCCCCGGTAAATAGCTGAAGTGTTGTAAGTTCAAGATCAAGCAGGGGCAGCACAGATAGTTCACGGCGCAGAATACCGAGGATCAGGGGCGCCGCAGCCTCCTCAGGCAGCCTGAGCCAGAGGGTAACAAGCGGACTTATAGCCCTGCCAAATGCAGCCATCAAACCAGTTTCGTAAAGCACAGAAGCTCCTGCCACGGCTGCAATCATCGGTAAAGCACCATCTGTAACATAAAGTTTCAACCTCAACCATAACTTCTTGGCCACAACATCGATGCGCGGTAAAAGCAGGTCGGGAATTTCCAACAGGGTCTCGGCCCTGGATCCCTCTAAATAGCGATTTAAAAACAGGCCGGCTACAATCATCACCAGCCAGCTGAGGACAAACAGGGCAATCATCACCGCCACCGAACGGGCCGCCAGGAGAGAAATAAACGCTCCCGTCTGGGAGATGCAGGGTACCGCCAGGCAGATTAAAATAGTAACCATTAGCCGCTCTTTTTGAGAACCAAGCGCCCTGGTAGCCATAATAGCCGGGATGCCACAGCCATAGCCCAGCATGAAAGGTATAATGCTGGTTCCCGGCAGCCCCAATCTTTTAAACAGGCCGTCCAGTAATATCGCCAGGCGGGGCATGTAACCGCTGTCTTCAACGAGGCTTAAGATAAAATAGAACGATAATACATAAGGAAGTACCAGTGTAAAAGGCCATTCCAGCCCTTTAATCAGGAAACCGTACTCCCCGATAAAAATATCCTGAATTGTTCCGGCCGGTATTAACCAGGAAATGAAATCAATCAGTGGGGGAAATATTAAACCCCTGAACAGGGGCAGCAGGATAAACTGGCGCAGGCCCATACCGATTCCCACGATGCCGGCAAAAACTAGGATTAAAATCAATACAGCCAGCAACAAGCCCGGCCAGGGATTTGTCAACCGTCGATCCCACTTGTCACGGCTGCTGTTATTGCCTGCCCCCGTTTTTCGTAAAACTTTTTCAGTAAGCATTTCAACGTTATCCCAGGTTGCAGAAACGTTTTTCCTTTCATTGACGGCAGCGCCTGTTCGGGAGTTTAACAGATCAAAGATCCGTGTTTTGAGTTCTGCAACTCCCTTGCCGCTGAGGGCAATAGTTGGGATGACGGGTATACCAAGAGTATCTGTAAGCGCTTTAATATCAACAATATAACCTTTTTCCAGGGCCAGGTCACCCCTGTTCAGGGCAACCAGCATGGGGATCTTTAGTTCAAGCAGTTGCAGGAGCAGGTAGAGGCCGCCTTCGAAGTTTCCGGCATCGAGAACATAAACTATCAGTTCCGGCTGGCCCGTGCCCATAGAAACAGCAGCCTCTTGTTTTCCACAGCAGGCTGGCGAGGGCTTTCGGCTGCAGCTATCGCCGCTTTTACCACAAACCATTTCCACGGCCACTTCTTCAGCTTCACAGGTTGCACAAAGCGAGTATGTGCCGGGAACATCTATGAGGTTTACATGCTCATCCCCAAGCCTGATCACACCGCTGGCATAGTCTACCGTGGTACCGGTATAATTGGCAACCCTCACGTTCAGGCCGGTCAGGCGGTTAAAAAGGGCGCTTTTACCCACGTTCGGGGCGCCCATTAATAATACAGTTTTCTCCATTATTTCACCTTTAGATTATATCCACGATAATCTTTTCTGCAATTATTTTACTTAAAGCTACCTGGCGATCTCCCGTTTTAATCATCAACGGCCCCCCGAAGAGCTGACACCCACAGCATTGGATAATTTTACCTGGCCGCAACCCCAGTGAATAGAGCAGCGGATGTTCAGGTATGCTGACTACCATTGCGCTGCTCCCGGGCCCCAGGGAGCTAAGTTTTGCACTTTGAATGTTCAAGTTTAATTCTTTTTCTTGACAGAGCGACATATGTTTTCACCCCCGGATCAGTATCCTGCAATAACTACTTTCAGGCCTGGCAGCTGCTTAAATTAGCATAAAGCACAGAACAGTCAAATGTTGTTTTATCCTGCCCGATCGAGTCGCAAAAAAGCGGCGCAGTGGGTAGCAAGTCATACTGGTGAGCCATCTCACGACGGGGACGGCGAAACACCAGGCGGGCCTTTGAATCACTACTCTGCAAAAGGTTCTCAAGTATAGCTTCCTTGGGCCTGGCCTGCAAAGCGACCAGGGCAACATCAAAATCAAATGGAATAATATCAGTACCATCAAGGTGAACTACTGTCACCAGGTTTTCCAGCTGCTGCGCCGCCACACAGCGGCGGGCAACTTCAACTGCTTGCTTGTCGCAGTCAATCGCCCACACGCGGGCGCCGGTCAGCCTGGCAATTAAAATTGCCGTAAAAGGTATGCCCCCGCAACCAATATTCAATACCCGGTCTCTTTCACTGATCGCAGCCAGCTTGATTTCATTATTGACCACTTCCCGGTAAAAATTAGCATACAGGGAAACAGCGGTTCTGTTACCTGCTACCTTTTTTTCCAGGAAAGCAACAACCCTGGGTATTATTTTCATACTGTTCTCCCTCCGAATCGACCAGCGGGTAAAGTAAATTTTAACCTAGTTAATGGCCCTGATCTTTTCCACGTATTCCTTGCAGGCTGCAGCTGGCGGCCGTACAGCTCCTGTCGCTTCCGCACTCGTTTTCTCAAGAACCACGCTTTCGGCCCCCAGCCCTGAGAGGTCTTTTTTGATACCGGCAGCCTCATCCCCGCCATAATCAACATCTCTTTTACCGAACATTGCGAGCCAGGCGGGAAGCTTGCGGTAAACCAGGAGGCCTCCCTGCCCGAGAGATTCCCATGATTGTTCCAAAACTCTTTCCTTGGGGCAAATATTTAAAGACACCCAAACGGCATCATAGCCCGAGCAATCGACCCTGCAACCATTTTCATGGACAATGGTGATCAAATCTTCAAATCCGTTCTTTTTCACCAGGTTTTTAGATATTTCCACCGCAGTGCTGTTACAATCACAGGCATCCACCCGGAAACCGTGCCTGGCCAGGTATAATGCAGTAAAGGGGTATGCCCCGCCCCCGATATGTAATATCTTAGCGCCGGGCTTTAAACCAGCCAATGCGACTTCCTTGGCCAGCATACTTTTATAGAAAATATTAAAATAGATCCTGGCAACAGCGGTAAACCGCACAGCCAGCCTTTCAAAAAGCTGCGATAAGCTGAAAAAAGGCGATTTTTCAGTAGTTTTCTTGTTCTGAACTTCTGTTGCGGGAAAACAACAAACCGTTCTGGATTCATGCTGGGTATTATTCATTTTAAACTCCTTTCAAAATCACAAACCGCTCCGGGCGCTTCTTCCTCAGCAGGCAATTCTGCCCGGATCAGCTTTTAAGTTGGTTTCCCTGATATAAGCCAGGTATGCTGCGGCCAGGGCGGAAAGCAGCAAAGGAAACCAGTAAGTTACTAGACGTGAGAGCAGGGCCACTGTAAGCCCTTCCGCCGGAGTGAGCCCGTTTAACGAAAACATGAAAGCCATTGTCGCTTCAAACGAACCAAGCCCGCCAGGCAACAGCGGTACCATACTGACCATGTAAGCTGTGAAGGTTATAATTGCAACCGGGAAAAAGCCTATCTCCAGTCCAAGCATCCTGGCAACCAGGTAGACTTTAAGCGGGTATGCTATCCATACCGCTGTTGATATGGCAATAAGACTGAAACGCTCCCAGCGATTGGCAATGCTGCGCGAAAATGAGGCGGCGCGGTTTACAAAAGCGGCAACTTTGCCTGCTTTTGTTTTTAAAACCAGCAGGCTTCTCTCTAACTTACTAACCCCGTTGCTGCTATTATTTCCGGTCACAACCACTTCAGAACCCTGCACAACTGAACCTGGGACAGGTTTGCCGCCTGCCCTGTAGTAAAGCAGGGCAATCGCTGCAAAAAACAGCAGCAGGAAAGCAAAGGCGCCAAGAGCAGGGCGCGGCATGCTGTAGTTTAGAAATGCCGAGCCGGTGAAAACAACTACAAGGCACACAAAGGGCAGCATTGAGT
>SLQM01000088.1 GCA_007131435.1 Syntrophomonadaceae bacterium | reverse complement strand
CTGTCAGTTAAGATGAAATAGACCTGCTGCAGTATAACCTTGTTGTAAGCTGTGTCTCAGGGGTGGGTGAACCGCTGCCCGAAGAAGTGGTAAGGACCATGCTTTTGCTGCGGGCTAATTCCCTCGCTTCAGGCTTTTCTGGTGTCAGGCCGCTGCTGGTAGAAACTATGCTTGAGATGCTGAACAAAAAAGTTCATCCAGTGGTGCCCGGAAAAGGTTCAGTCGGTGCAAGCGGTGACCTTGCCCCCCTGTCGCACCTGGCCCTGGTGCTGATTGGGCGCGGTGAAGCCTGGTATGACGGAAAACTCCTTCCCGGGGCTGTGGCCATGCAGAAAGCGGGAATTGCTACCATTACTTTAAAGGCCAAAGAAGGGTTGTCGCTCTGCAACGGCACCCAGGCCATGACGGCTATTGGTGCGCTGGCAGTTTATGATGCAGAAAAGCTGGCCTGCCTAGCCGATCTTTTTGGGGCGCTGAGCGCTGAAGCACTTGAAGCAGTTCCCCTGGCCTTTGATCATAAAATTCATGCCATCCGCCCCCATCCCGGGCAGGTTCAGACTGCTGAAAATATGCGCAACCTGTTAAAGGACAGCCAGATCATTGCGGAGGCAGATCACGGGCGGGTTCAGGATGCCTACTCGCTGAGATGCATTCCCCAGGTTCATGGCGCTTCAAAGGATACTATAGCCTATGTCAAGCAGGTTATCGTCAGGGAGATGAATTCCGTAACCGATAATCCCCTGGTATTTCCGGAAAGCGGTGAAGTTCTCTCGGGTGGCAATTTCCATGGCCAGCCCGTGGCCCTGGTAATGGATTTTCTGGCGATTGCCATTTCAGAACTTGCCAACATCTCGCAGCTTCGGACAGAAAGATTAACCAACCCTGCCCTCAGTATGGGTCTGCCCGCCTTCCTGGTAGAAAAAAGCGGTTTAAATGATGGCTACATGATGGCACAATACACTGCAGCTGCCCTGGTCAGTGAAAACAAGGTATTATCGCACCCGGCCAGTGTAGACTCCATACCTACATCGGCAGACCAGGAAGACCATGTCAGCATGGGAACGATTGCTGCCCGAAAATGCAGGGAAGTGCTTGAAAACACGCAGTATGTTCTTGCCATTGAGGCAATCTGTGCCTGCCAGGGTATAGATTTCAGGGGTAAAAAGCCTGCCCCGGGACTGCAAGAGGCATATAACGCTATACGAAGTGAAGTTTGTTTTTTAAGTAAAGATAAGGAATTAAGCGCTGACTTTGAAGCAGTTGTAAAAATCCTAAAAGATGGTTTGTTAATAACCATAAAACCCTAAACAGGAGGAAAAAAGTAATGATATCAAATTATTTAGAACAAGCCACACCATCTATGAGCTGGGTGACTGAATCTCAACTTGAAAGAATACATGTTGCTTCTTTGGAAGTTTTAGAAAGAACCGGCACCAGGGTTGATAATCCCAGGGCGTTAAAATTGCTTAAAGATGCAGGCTGTCTGGTCAAAGAAAACCACGTAAGAATACCCTCAGCACTGGTAGAAGAATGTATCAGGACTACCCCAAAAAAAATCACCCTAGCCGATAGATATGGTAATAGGGTCATTACACTTGCGAAAAATAGGTCTTATTTTGGAACAGGCTCAGATTTGCCTTTTATCTATGATGTGGAAAAAGGAAAACGAAGATACTCCACGCTGGAAGATGTTGAACAAGCAATTCGTGTTCTTGAATCACTAAATAACTTTAACTTTATCATGACATATGTCGGAGCTAAAGAACTGCCGGAAAAAACTAGCGAGCTTTATTTATTTAAGACAATGTTAGCTAATTCTGTTAAGCCGATAATCTTTACAGCCAATAATGTAAGAAATACTGAAGCAATTATCGAGATGGCTGCAATGGTAGTAGGTGGGCTGGACAACCTGCGAATGAGTCCCCTGATGGTATTATATTCAGAGCCTATATCACCATTAATTCACAGCGAAGAAGGTATAGGTAAGATGATGAAATGTCATGAATATGGGGTGCCTGTAGTTTATACACCAGGAATGCTTTCCGGCGCCACTGGGCCAATGACTAAAGCGGGTACCATTACATTGATGAACGCTGAAGCCTTGGCTGGAGTAGTAATTTCACAATTACATGTTAAGCATGCGCCGATAATTATCGGTGGCGGCTGTTTCCCCATGGATATGAAAAATAGCACTTCCTTGTATGGCTGCCCTGAAGGTCAAATGAATTTTGCGATTATGACAGAACTATCAAGATTCTATGGTATTCCAAACTTCACAGAAGCTGGCTGCACCAATGCACCTGTTCCTGATCCTCAAGCCGGTTTCGAGGCAGGAGTAAGCATCCTGATGAACCAATTGAGCGGGGCAAATCTTATTCATGACGTTGGGTATCTTGAAGGCGGGAAGACTGGCTGTCTGCCATTTCTAGTAATGTGCAATGATTACATCGGTTACGCCAGGTATGTGGGGCAGGGAACTACAATTAATGAAGACACCCTTGCTGTAGACACAATTGATAAAGCTGGAATTGGCAATGAATATTTAACTCAAGATCACACTTTCAATTACTTTAAAAAAGAAATATGGCAACCGCATAATTTTAACCGGATGATGTGGGAAACCTGGGTATCTAACGGAAAACAAGAATACATAGATTTACATCTTGAAGTTATAAAAGATATCTTAAGCCAGGGCAACCAAGCGCCGTTAGAAGACCATGTGCTGGCTTCTTTAGATGATATAATTTCTAAACAAGAAATTGCAGTAAGTGCTAAGTAAGATCTAACGACTTTATTCATAACGAGGTTATTATAATGAATATGAGCCATATTATTTCAGTTATTGATACGCATGCTGCAGGAGAGCCAATCAGAATTTTGCATAGCGGTTTGCCAATGCTTCGGGGGAACAATATTTCTGAGAAAATGGAAAATATGCGCAATCAGTTCGATTGGATACGCACCAGCACAATTTGTGAACCCAGGGGACACAGGGGAATGGTAGGCGCTGTTCTTGTTGAGCCGGCAGTTACTGAAGCAGATATTGGGGTATTTTACTTTGATCTTTTAAACTATGCACCAATGTGTGGTGCAGGAGCATTAGCGGTAGCTAAGACACTGGTGGAAATAGGTAGGGTTAATGTTACAGAACCTGTAACTAAAGTTATCATGGATACACCTTCTGGACTGGTTAATGCATTTGTAGTGGTAGAAAACAACAAGGTTGGAGAAGTTACACTGGAAAACGTACCCAGCTTCATATCAGACTCTGGCATTGCATTAACAGTACCCGGGATTGGGCAGGTTACCGTTGATGTTGCTTACGGAGGCAACTTTTTTGTTTTTGTAGATGTCGAACCTCTGGCACTTTCTATTGAAAGCAATAAGATTAATTTTCTAGTTGACGCTGGAATGAAAATCTTGAAAACTGCCAGGGAAATCATTACAGTTAATCACCCTCTATATCTTGATGTAAACCTGCTTAATGATATGATGTTTTGTCAGAAACCTGACAGCAATAATGTCTATAAAGGCATGGTTGTATTTGGCGATTCACAATTTGATCGCTCTCCCTGCGGAACAGGAACGTGTGCCAGGATGGCAAGGCTTTACACTAAAGGGGAGCTGCAAATCGGGCAGCAGTTTATACACAAAAGTGTATTTGGTACTACCTTTACCGGAGTTCTACAGAGAGAAGAAATGGTTGGTCCTATACAAGGGGTAGTGCCAAGAATAACAGGCAATGCTTATATTACTGGTTTTAATAGTTTGGTTATAGACCCTGATGATAGCCTCAAAAACGGATTTTGGATTTAGAAAGATTATCTGGCTCACAGTTCCGTAAGTTAGCGGAATTCTGCCGGAGCTGTATATATTTCTCTACAAGGGAGGGAGCTTATGGCACTTGCAAATGGGGAAGAAAAGAAAAATGCGGGAGTTTCTTACCTGGGAAAAATATTCACCCGCCTGCGCCGTTACCCGACCACTTATATTGGCTTTGCCATAGTCCTGGCTTTCCTGTTCATAGCCATTTTTGGACCGATGATTGCACCCTACCACTATTCGCAGCAGAACCTGGCCTTAAGACTCGATCCACCATCTGAAGAGCACATTTTTGGCACTGACCAATTCGGGCGCGACATTTACAGCCGTATCCTGGTCGGAAGCCGTGATGTATTGACCGTGGCCGGCTCAGGTACAGCGCTGGCTGTTTTCTTTGGTTTGCTTTTAGGTCTATTTTCCGGTTACCGGGGCGGTCTCTTTGACGAACTGGTGATGCGGGCGATGGACGTAATCTTATCAATTCCGCCACTTCTGCTGGCCATGGTGATTCTCTTTGCCCTTGGCCCCTCACGTTTTAATGTGATCCTGGTAGTGGGGTTTCTCTATATTCCCATGGTGGCCAGGGTAGTAAGAAGCGTGGTTTTGGAACTAAAAACCAGGCAGTTTGTTGAAGCGGCAAGGATGCGCGGCGAGTCCAGCCTCTATATCCTCTACAAGGAAATACTGCCCAATGTACTGCCCAGCCTGGCCGTGGAAGCATCGATGCGCTTTTCCTATTCCATCTTTTTAGTGGCCTCCCTGGGCTTTTTAGGTCTCGGCGTGCAGCCACCATCCCCTGACTGGGGCTTAATGGTTGGTGAAGCCAGAACCTGGTTTTACCAGGCCCAGTGGGTGTTGTACTTCCCCGCCGGAGCCATTGCCCTTTTAGTTGTTGGGGTAGGCTTTATGAGCGACGGCTTACGCCGCATGCTGCTTCCGGGAGGTGTATCAGATGTCGGATAACGGAGCAGTTTTAGATGTTAAAAATGTGACAGTTACTTACGAAACAGATAAAGGGCCGCTGCATACGGTAAGAAATGTTTCCCTGAAAATAGCGCCTGGCGAAATCTATGGCCTGGTTGGTGAATCAGGCTCTGGTAAAACTACACTGGCCAGGGCGGTAGTACGCTACCTGCCGGCGAACGGGAAAATTACCAGCGGAAGCATAAAGCTATCAGACACCGACCTCTACCAGCTGCCGCGTAAAGAAGTGCGCAAGATCTGGGGCTCCAGGGTGACCATGGTTCACCAGGATCCCAATGCCTCGATCAACCCATCGATGCTGATCGGCGATCAGATTGCCGAAATGGCCCGCATTCACCTGGGAATGAACAAAAAAGATGCCCGCGACCGGGCGATAGAGATGCTGACCAAGGTTAGAATGCCAGATCCCGAATCGGTGGCCAAAAGGTATGCCCACCAGCTATCAGGCGGGATGCTGCAAAGAGTGCTGATCGCTACGGCCATGTCAACCAACCCGGAATTCATGATCATGGACGAACCTACAACTGCCCTAGATGTGACCACAGAAGCTGTGATCTTAGACCTGATTCACGAACTGATGGCAGATTACAACACGGCCATCCTGTTTATCACCCACAACTTAGGGGTGGTGGCCAGGCTGTGCGACAAGATCGGCGTTCTCTATGCTGGAGAGATCATGGAAGAAGGCTCTATAGATGAAGTATTTAAGAAAAGGCTGCACCCCTATACCAGGGGGCTGTTAGGCTGTGTGCCGCGGGTTGATGCCAGCAAAAAAGATATCAGCTTAAGCTCCATACCTGGCTACATCCCCAGGCCTGATGACCTGCCCGGTGGCTGCATCTTTGCTCCCCGCTGCGAGCTGGTCGAAGAAGCCTGCGAGAATGAGAGGCCTCCATTAAAGGAAATAGCAGAAAATCATTTCAGCGCCTGCCGCCGGGTTGACCAGCTGCAGGAAAAGATTGAGCGTAAAGACGAATTACGGGCACACCATGAAGAAGAGCTGGGCGATATAGTCCTGGAAGCGCGCAACATAAAAAAATACTTCCCCTTTACGCCTGGTATCGGTTCGCTATTTGGCGCTAAAAAGGCGGAGCTGAAAGCGGTAGATGATATTTCGGTGCGGATGCGCAGTTCCTTTACCATGGGCATAGTCGGCGAATCAGGCTGTGGCAAAACCACCTTAGCGCGCTGCATTGCCGGACTTGAAGAAGCAACTTCAGGCGAGATAGAGCTGCAGGGAAAACTATTAGCCT
>SLQM01000239.1 GCA_007131435.1 Syntrophomonadaceae bacterium | reverse complement strand
TATTCTAGTTGGCGTCCCTCTCCGAAAACGGGCCTAAAAATCCGTTAAGGGCACATCGATGAAGTTCCTGGTGGTGGCTGCTGACGCCCAGTCGGGAGTTGCTGCTGGGAGTTAAGAAGGACGGGGCGATCTACAACGGCATGTAGGCGTTGACCCTGCCTTCGCGGAGACCCAATGTCGGTGGCGAATTGTGTTAAACAAATGGTTACTGCTTGGGTATGAACCTGTATGCGGTAAAAGCTGTGTACAGTGTAGCCTGCCTTGAGTGGGGTTGGTGGAGGGATGAAAATCCTTAAACCAGGTCTGCAAAAGAGGCTAGGGGAGACCAGGCGCCAGGGAGGAAATCTTCTAGACTGCTCTCGAAAGAGAAGTAAGCCAGGGATTAAAGTGTGAGCTAAGTGGTAATCCAGCTCTGCTGTTGGCAACACAGTGGGGGTAGTCTTAAAAGGGAACTGCCTGGCCGGCAACGACAGGTGATTACTCGGGAAATCCTGCTGGACCTAAGCCGCAAAGTTTACCTGGTTTGCTACCACTTATGTTTCTTTGTACAAAGGTGATTAAGATTGGGCAACAATAAAAAAAGGCGGCGTAAAGCACGCTGGGTTATTTTAATTACAATCTGGTCGTTTATCCTGGCGATTATTTTCGGTTTTATCGCTCAATACTTCTTAAACGAAATAGAATCGCTTTTTGTTTCTTTTGCTATCCTTTTTTTTGTGGTTTTTCTTGGCATAATTTTTGATTTAATCGGAACTGCAGCTGCTGCCGCAAAGATAGGGCCGATGAACTCAAAAGCGGCATGCAAGGTGCCCGGTGCGAAAAAGGGGGTTTACCTTGTAAAAAATGCTGAGCAGGTTGCAAACTTTTGTAATGATGTTGCAGGCGATATCAGCGGTGTAGTCAGTGGAACGCTGGCAGCGCTAATTGTTTTTAAGTTAGTCGTTACCGTGCCGCATGACCAGGCAGAGTTTTACATCGGTATCTTACTAACTGCCCTGGTTGCCGCTGTTACCGTGGGCGGCAAGGCCTGGGGAAAAATTGTTGCCATAAACAATTCCACAGAAGTTATTTTAATGGTCGGGCTGCTGCTGACCAGGCTGGAAAGCCCGTTTAAATGGATAAAGAAAAGCGAGAAAAGCACGGGGTGATGCAGGTGGGAGATTTGATCAGCACATTAGAACTTCCCGGTGATTTGAAAGGCCTGAAGCCTGATCAACTGGAGGAGGTTGCTTCAGAAGTCCGTGAGTATATGATCCGCACTGTTGCCGACAATGGCGGCCACCTTGCAGCCAGCTTAGGAGTAGTCGAGCTTGCTGTTGCCCTGCACAGCCAATTTAACAGCCCCAGGGACAAGATAATCTGGGATGTAGGGCATCAGAGCTACCCCCATAAACTTTTAACCGGAAGATGGGAACAGTTCCCTACCCTGAGGAGGAAAAACGGCTTATGCGGGTTTCCGAAACCTGCTGAAAGCGAACACGATCCGTTCCTTACAGGGCATAGCAGCACATCAATATCCGCAGCCCTTGGCTATGCAAAGGCACGTGATTATGCAAATGATGACTATAAAGTTGCCGCGGTTATTGGCGACGGAGCGCTTACGGGCGGAATGGCTTACGAAGCACTGAACCATGCCGGGCATATAAAGGCTGATCTGCTGGTTATATTAAATGATAATAAAATGTCTATCGGCTCTAATGTTGGCGGCATGTCTTCTTACCTTGGCAGAATCCGGTCGGATCCAAAGTATTCAAGGCTTAAAAAAGATTTCGAGCAGTTTGTCGGCCGCGTGCCGCTGGTTGGCAATAAACTTATCAGCTCAGCAGAGAAGATAAAGGGTAGTTTAAAATACCTGATCATGCCGGGTATGCTCTTTGAGGAGCTCGGTTTTACTTATTTCGGGCCGGTAGACGGCCATAATATTATTGCCCTGAAGAATGTTTTAAAACAGGCCGGCAAGATGAGCGGCCCTGTTTTGGTGCATGTTGTAACCGAGAAAGGGAAAGGTTACCACTATGCCGAGAAATCGCCGGAAACTTTTCACGGTATCGGGCCTTTTAACCTGAATAACGGGTTGCCGCTGAAGAATAAAAAAAGCTTAACCTATACCGATATATTCGGCCAGACCATGCTAGAACTGGGCAGGGAAAATACCGGCCTCGTGGCGATAACGGCAGCTATGAAAGCTGGGACGGGATTAAGCAAGTTCGCCGCAGAATTTCCGGATCGGTTTTATGATGTGGGGATTGCAGAACAGCACGGTGTTACACTTGCTGCGGCACTGGCAGCAGGGGGGATGCGTCCTGTTGTAGCCGTTTATAGCACTTTTCTTCAAAGGGCATACGACCAGATCGTGCATGATGTATGTATCCAAAAATTACCGGTTATTTTTGCAGTTGACAGGGCCGGGATAGTTGGTGAAGACGGGGAAACACACCAGGGGTTATTAGATCTCAGCTACCTGCGCAGTATCCCGAACATGACGATTATGGCCCCGTCAGATGAAAATGAGCTGAAGCAGATGCTTTTTTCCGCCTTAAAATATAATGACGGCCCGGTGGCTATCCGGTATCCGCGAGATAAAGTTCTTGGCATAGAAGTGGAAGATTACAAGCTGCTGCCATGGGGTAAGTCCAGGTTGATCAAGCAGGGAGATGATCTGTTAATCATTGCTGCTGGTTCTGTGTTAGGGCCTGCGGTTGAAGCTACAGAAAAGCTTTTCTGGCAGGGTATCAAGGCGGCGGTAATTGATGCCCGTTTTATAAAACCGCTGGACGAGGAACTTATAGTAACCTGGGCCAGAAAGTGCAAGCGGATCATAACTATTGAAGAAAATGTTTTAGCGGGCGGATTTGGCAGCGGGATTATGGAAATCATGGAAAAAAGAGGCCTGTGCCTGCCATTGAAGAGATTAGGTATTGAAGATTGCTTTGTAAGCCATGGCACAAGGCCCCAGGTATTAGCCGAGAACCTGTTGGATGCAGAAAGCATTTACAGGGAAGTTCTCTCGTTCAGCAACGAAAAGGCAGCTGGAGAGCACAGTTGAAATCTTCCGGTGAAAAAAAACGCCTCGACCAGATCCTGGGAGATCTTCACCCGGGTTTAAGCCGCAGCAGGATCCAGGCTGAAATAATGGCTGGAAATGTCCTGGTCGATGGACTTGTAATTGATAAACCCGGTTATAAAGTTCCGCCAGGGGCAAATCTCGAGTTGAAAAAAAAAGAAAACCCCTATGTGAGCCGGGGTGGAATAAAATTAGCAGGTGCGCTTGGCTATTTTAACCTTGAGATAAAAGGTTTGGTCGTCCTGGATGTTGGCGCATCAACAGGCGGCTTTACTGATTGTTTATTGCAAAAAGGGGCAGGCCTGGTTTACGCTCTTGATGTAGGGTATGGGCAGTTGGATTATAAACTCCGAAGTGATCCGCGGGTAGTTATCATGGAACGCTGTAACATCCGTGATTTAAAGCCAGGCGAACTTGCTCCTCCGCCAGGATTTTCAGTAGTTGATGTATCTTTCATTTCTCTCGAAAAAATTTTTCCAGTATTAAAAAGCATAAATATTCCTGAAGTGTTGGCGCTCGTTAAACCGCAGTTCGAAGTTGGAAAAGAGGAAGCAGGCCGCGGTAGAGGCGTTATAAAGGACCAGGATCTGCACCGCAGCGTATTAAAAAAAGTGGCCGGATACGCCCTTAATAACAGTTACGTGACCAATGGTGTCACTTACTCGGGTATCAGGGGGCCAAAAGGGAACATCGAATATTTTGTTTACCTCAAGCTGAACCCCGAAGGCACAGGGCAAAATAATGATAAGCTTGACCAGGAAATCGATAGCGCAGTTAGAGCTGCAAATCAAAAATTCTTCCCCGCAGGGTTCTAGCTATTTGAAGGAGATCTGTCCGGTGCGCAGAATAAAAGTTACAAAACCAAGAGTTAAAGGATGAGCCGTGTGAAGGATATTGGAGTTATTCCAAACTGGCACAAGCATAATGCAGACCTGGTAGTTGAAAAGATTACGCGGTTTTTTAAACGGCGCCAGGTATCGCTGCGGGTTGCCGGCCAGGATATGGCAGATTTTTATAGTGAAGTACCATTGTCGGAACAGCTGGATGGTTGGTGCGAGCAGCTTGAATTGATTGTGGTCGTAGGTGGCGATGGCACTATCCTGAGGGTGGCCAGGGATATGGCCTGCTGGGATGTGCCGATCCTGGGCATTAACCTGGGACAGAAAGGTTTCCTGGCAGAAATTGAAGTTGAACAGATGGAACGTTTCCTGCAATACATTGCAGCAGGGCAGTACAGCTACCAGGAAAGAATGATGATTGAAGCTTCGCTAAAAAGGAAAGAACAGGAACTGGGAAAATACCTTGCTTTAAATGACATAGTCGTTTCCAGGGGGCCTTTTTCAAGGATTATAAAACTGGAAACCTATGTTGATGAAGATTTTATGGAAAGTTATTCTGGTGACGGTGTAATCGTAGCTACCCCAACCGGTTCTACCGGATACTCCCTGTCTGCAGGCGGCCCGATTGTAAATCCCACGATGAACCTATTCATTGTTACTCCCATCTGCCCTCACAGCCTGTATAACCGCTCGGTTATTGTAAACGGAACCGAAACTATTAAAATGCGGGTTGATTCAAGACAGGTCCAAGTTGTTTTAACCGTTGATGGCCAGGTGCGTTTTGCCCTGGAAGATGAAGACCAAATCATCATAACGTCATCTAAGCAAAGTGTTAAACTGGTCTGTTTTGATGACTATTCTTTTTACAGGATGCTGCACCAGAAGCTAAAACTGTAGAATTCCGTGATCAATCAGCCCGGGGAGGATAGTTTTTTATGCTTGTTGAGCTAAAGGTAACCAACTACGCACTAATAGATGATCTAAAAATTGAATTCAGTTCGGGCCTAAACGTCCTCAGTGGTGAAACAGGAGCAGGAAAATCAATTGTAATAGGCGCCATTAATCTTTTACTGGGTGAAAGGGCTGCTGTTGATCAGATTCGCCAGGGCCAGGACAGGGCTTATATTGAAGGAATAGTAAGTTGTGATAGCCATGTTAAAGACATCCTGGTGAAAAACCTTACAGATGCAGGCATTGAATGGGAAGAAGATTTGATTATTGCCAGGGAGATTTATAAAAGCGGACGCAGTGTTGCGAGGATAAACGGCAGGGCTGTGCCCGTTTCTTTTCTTAAAGAGATTGGGAAGCATTTAATCGACCTTCACGGCCAGCACCAGCACCAGTCATTACTGCGCCCCGAGGAGCACCTTGAGCTGTTAGACCTGTTCGGTGGAGATAAAGTTGATAAATTAAAGGCAAAAACAGCTGAACTATACCACAGGCGCCAGGGAATGAAAAAGGAACTGAACTCGCTGGGTGAGAGCAAGGCCGAAAGGGAAAGGCGCATAGATATAGCTGAATACCAGCTGTCTGAAATCAGGGAAGCTAAGCTAAATGCAGGTGAAGACGAGGAACTTAGTGAGCGGGAAAAAGTGCTGGCTAATGCAGAAAAAATTTCTAATTTAACCGCCCAGGCTTATACCGAGCTATATGCAGGAGAAGAAAACGGTTACGGAGAGGCGGTAATTGATCGGCTGGGAAAAATATCAAGGATAATCAGTGATGCTGCAGCTTTTGATAAAAGCCTGTTTCCCCTGCTTGACCTGGTGCAAAGCGCTTCTGCCCAACTGGAAGAGGTGTCACATGAGCTGCGGGATTATATTGATAAAGTCGAATTTCAACCTGATGAACTGTTAAACCTCCAGGAAAGGGTAAATAGAATCAATAATTTAAAGCGTAAGTACGGACCTGGGCTTGAAGATGTGATAGCCTTTGCAGAAAAACTTGACAGCGAAATAGAGAGGCTTAAAAACAGTGAATCGCTGGCGGCTGATCTAGAAAAGGAAATAGCAGGGATAGAAGAGCAGTTAACTTCAGAAAGTAAATCATTAAGATCTTTAAGGCAGGAAGTTGCGAAAGAACTTGAAAAGCAGCTCCAGAGAACATTAAAAGAGCTGGCCATGCCAAGCGCCCGGTTTAGCATATCTATTAAGCCCAGGGATGAATTTTCTGCGCGCGGTATGGACGAGGTGGAGTTTCTTTTCTCAGCAAACAAGGGGGAAGAAGTAAGGCCGCTGGTTAAAATTGTTTCGGGCGGTGAGATGTCAAGGGTGATGCTGGCGTTAAAAACTATTTTTGCCAGGGAAGATCGGGTCCCCACTTTAATATTCGATGAAGTTGATTCAGGTGTAGGAGGGGCAACGGTGCAATCAGTGGCAGAAAAGCTAAGCCGGCTGGCTGTATTCCACCAGGTGATGTGCGTTACTCACAGCCCACAAATTGCAGCTATGGCTGATACACACTTTAGCCTTTACAAGGAAACAATCAAAAACAGGACCCTGACCAGGGCTGTTAAGCTGGAGGCCGATGCAAAGCGCAGGGAAATTGCCCGGATGCTGGATGGAGCCTCAATCGATCATGTAAGCCTGCAGCATGTAGACAACCTTTTGGAAAGGGCCATGCTTTATAAAAGTAAGAAAAGCCAAGTTTAATTAACCAGGGGGATTGATCATGCGCCTGGAAGAAATGATGACGCGGGAATATGCCACGCTGAAGCCTGAAGACAGCTTATTTGAAGCTGTGCGCCTTTTGAGGAACAGCCAGCGTGATGGGCTTCCGGTTCTGAACAGTGATGACACCCTGGCCGGGGTTTTCACAAAAACAAACTTGTATGATGCTTTGATGAAAAAGAAATCGCTTGACCTGCCTGTAAGTGGGTTTTATACAAAAAACGTTGTAAAGATAAAAAAAGATCTTACCTACGACGAGGTTATTAATGCTGTAAGGCGCATACCGGTAGGGACTGGGGTAGTAATCGATGATCATGAAAATGTAGTTGGCCTTTTTACCAAGGTAGAGCTGATTACCGCCCTCTTCAAGGAAGAACAGCTGCTTAATGCCAGGATGAATGCAATGTGCCAGGCCATGCACAATGCCCTTGTTACAATCGATCAGAATAGCCGGGTAAATTTTATCAACCGTGCAGCAGAACAACTTTTTAAACTAGAGTATAAGACTGCACTGGGCCGGCAAATAGAAGAGGTTCTACCGGGTTTGAAGATGGGTTTAGTGTTGAAAAGCGGTGTTGTCGAGATAGGCGCTGATTATAAATTTGGAGATATCGTAACAATGGTTAATAAAACTCCTTTACTCGACAATGGAAATGCTATAGGGGCGCTAGCCATATTCCAGGACATTACAGAATTAGAATCGATCGCTGAAGAAATGGGGACCGTCAAGAGGCTGAACCAAACTTTACGGACAGTTTTGGATATAGGCTACGATGCGCTTGTTGTCGTAAATGAAAAAGGCCACGTAGTGCTGGTTAACCGCACTTTCTTGGATTTTACCGGTAAAAAAGAAGATGAGGTAATGTATTGCCCGATTAGCGAAGTGCTCGAAAACAGCCGCCTGCATGTAATAATAAAAACAGGTATTCCGGAAATAAATGATATCCAGTTTGTAGATGGTAAACCGTACGTTGTATCCCGGCTGCCAATTGTAAGGGATGGTCAGGTTATAGGAGCAGTAGGAAAAATAAGCTTTAGGAGAGTTGACGAACTGCGAGAACTTGCCGGGCGCCTTGAAACGATGAGCAGCAAGCTTACTCATTTCCAGGAGGAACTGAAGAAAGCCCGAATCAGGGTAAAACTCTTCAGCTTTGAAGATATAATCACCATCAACCCGCAAATGAATGCCCTGATCAGTGAAGCAAAGCAAGCCGCTTCCGGGCTCTCTACTGTATTGATCAGCGGTGAAAGTGGCGTGGGCAAAGAGTTAATGGCCCAGGCTATTCACCAGGCAAGCCCGCGCTGCAACAAACCTTTTATCAAGGTCAATTGTGCTGCCATACCGGAAAACCTTTTAGAATCGGAGTTTTTCGGGTATGTAAAGGGCGCATTTACCGGGGCGAGTGAAAAAGGGAAAAAGGGAAAGCTTGACCTGGCAAACGGCGGGACACTTTTCCTGGATGAGATTGGGGATATGCCGGCTTCACTTCAGGGCAAATTGCTCAGGGTGCTGCAGGAACAGGCATTTGAAAGGGTTGGTGATACTGCAACAATCAGGGTTGACATTCGATTCTTAGCTGCAACGAATCAAGACCTTGATTTAAAAGTGGCTGAAGGAAGCTTCCGGAAAGACTTGTACTTCAGGTTAAATGTGATACCCATACCGATACCGCCGTTGCGTGACAGGCCGGAAGACATCTTACCGCTGGCTCATGCTTTTTTGCGGAAATATAATGATATATTCGGTATGCAGGTCAGTGATCTAACGCCGGAAGCCCTGGCGATTTTAAAAGCATATTCCTGGCCGGGCAATGTGCGGGAATTGGAAAATGTAATTGAAAGGGCAATGAACTTTACATCCGGGGAGTTGGTTAAAGTAGAACATTTACCCACCCATTTACGCATAGAAAATTTCACCGGCCCAAGAAAAGAAGAAAGAGAAGAAGAGATGGATAATATACAGGGCAGCAAGAGGTATCACAGCTCCAGGAAAAAGCATGAAAAAGAAGCGATCATGCAGGCGCTAACAGAAACCAAAGGCAACAGGAGTGAAGCCGCCAGGAAATTGGGTATCAGCCGGTCATGGCTTTATAAAAAGATGAAGCAGCTGGCTATAAAATAATCAGATCTTATAACTGGGAGGATTAATCATGGATTTTGAATTAACTACAGAACAGCTGGCAATGCAGAAAATGTCCCGCGATTATGTTGAAAAAGAAGTAGTTCCGGTAGCAGCAGAATACGATGAAAAAGAGGAGATGCCTGTTGAGCTGGTGAGGAAAATGGTGGCTGAAGGGTTTTCATCAATTTCCATACCGGAAGAATATGGTGGGGCAGGAATGGACGAAATAACGGTCTGCCTGGTTACGGAGGAACTGGGGCGGGGTTGTGCCGGAATTGCTACCGGGGTAGGAGCAAACTCGCTGGCCGGCCTTCCCATACTGCTGGCCGGGAATGAAGACCAGAAGAAGAAATACCTGACGCCGCTCTGCGAGGGGAAGCTGGCCTCATTTTGTTTGACTGAGCCAGACGCAGGTTCAGACGTAAGCGCTATCTCTACAACTGCGATAAAAGACGGTTCGGAGTATGTAATCAACGGGACAAAATGCTTTATTACAAACGGTACCTATGCAGATTATTACGTTGTTTTTGCCGTTATTGATCCAAAGCGCGGGGCAAGGACACTAACTCCCTTTGTAGTTGAAAAAGAAATGGCGGGAATTGATGCAAGCCGCAAAGAGAAAAAAATGGGTATCCGTTCCAGCAACACGGCAGTAGTCACTTTTGACGAAGTGCGTGTACCTGCTGAAAATTTGCTCGGCAAGGAAGGTGGCGGGTTCAGGGTAGCCATGGAAACCTTTGATATTTCAAGGCCAATGATTGCTTCGCTTGCTGTTGGGCTGGCACGGGCTGCATATGAGGCCGCCGTGGTATACGCCAGGGAAAGGGTTCAGTTTGGCAAGCCGATTATTCAGCAGCAGGCGATCCAGTTTATGCTGGCCGACATGGCTATGGAAATAGAAGCAGCACGTTCACTGGTATTTCGCGCGGCGGGTATGATAGGCAAAGGCGAGAAAAGCTTGTCTGCCTTTTCCGCAATGGCCAAAGCTTATGCCGGAGATATGGCTATGCGAGTTACAGTTGATGCACTGCAGGTGCTCGGCGGTTATGGATTCTGCAGGGAGTATCCTCTTGAAAAATACATGAGGGATGCAAAAATTATGCAAATTTACGAAGGCACAAACCAAATCCAGCGCCTGGTAATAGCAAACAGCATTGTTAGCGGCAGGATTTAAAATGAGGTGGTTCAGATTAGTGATTATTTGAGAGAAGAAACGATATCCAGCAGCTATTTATACAGGGGCAGAATTGTTAACATCCGCCAGGACAGGGTGAAAATATCCGGTGGCCAGACTGCATTCAGGGAAGTTGTTGAACATCCTGGAGCAGTTGCTGTTATAGCAATAAACGAAAAAAAAGAAGTAGTTCTCGTCAGGCAGCACCGCCAGCCTGCCGGCGAAGTGCTGCTTGAAATACCTGCTGGGAAGCTTGAACCCGGTGAAAGCCCCGTGGACTGTGCGCGGAGGGAAATGATTGAAGAAACAGGGTATGATGCAGAAAAATATGATCAGTTAACCTGTTTTTATCCTTCTCCCGGGTTTTGTGATGAAATAATATATCTATTCTGCGCCGAAAAGCTAAAAAGGGCGGAAAGGGAAACAACTGATCCGGAAGAAAGAGTATCAGCCGTTCATATAAACCTTGAGAAGGCGCTGGAAATGATCTATAGTGGGGAAATAAAAGACGGAAAAACAATTATAGCCCTGCAAATGGCCTTGCTAAGACAAGTCTAAAATTACGGTAAATTAAAAAAATTATTACATATTCTTTTTAACTAGAAGGGTTTCCGTAATTACACGTTGAATAACTTATTTTAGGCTAACTTTTGAAAGCATTATTGTGCAGTGGGGGTAGGGTTGCCCCCACTGTATTATCAAATGAGAAAAATATAATATTAAACAGCTTTACTTAAGAGGAACACTTCGGTATGGAAAAAGAACTTCAAAACTATACGAATTACCTGTCTGTCGAAAAAGGTTTAGCTAAAAACACCCTTGAATCTTACAGGCGTGACCTGAGAAAACTGTATGGCTTTATGAAAAAGCTTGAAATAACAGACCTGCAGTTGGTAAGCAGGGACGATATAAACCAGTTTATTTTTGAATTAAAAAAGCAGGGTTGTGCAACTTCCTCCATCTCCCGCTGCATTGCTTCAATCAGGTCTTTTTTTAATTTTTTACTACAGGAGGGCCTGATAGAAAAAAACCCCGCCATTGAGCTCGAGTCACCGCGCCTGGAGAAAAAATTACCAAGGGTATTGACAACTGATGAAGTTGAAAAGTTGCTTTCCCAGCCCAGCCCTTTTGAGCATAACGGCCTCAGGGACAGGGCAATGCTTGAACTGTTATATGCATCTGGAATCAGGGTTTCAGAGCTTGTATCGCTGAATATAACTGATTTTGAACCGCAGGTTGGTTTTTTACGCTGCAGGGGTAAGGGAATGAAAGAGCGTATAGTGCCAATTGGATCGGTTGCTATTAACTATGTTAATGAATATTTAGATAAATCGCGCGCTAAATTACTGAAGAAAAATGGCGAACCCGCTTTATTTGTCAATCACCATGGCCGTCGGATGACCAGGCAGGGTTTTTGGAAGATATTAAAAAAATATGCGCTTAAATCGAATATTCATGGTGAAATAACCCCACACACCCTGCGCCATTCATTTGCCACACACTTGATTGAAAATGGCGCAGACCTGCGTTCGGTCCAGGAAATGCTCGGGCACTCAGACATCTCTACTACCCAGATTTACACCCAGATTACAAAAAGAAAGATAAGGGAAGTTTATGATAAAACCCATCCCCGGGCATGATATGGCCAGTAGAAGGGTAATCATAACAGTTTTAGACGGTGCAGGTGTCGGTTTTCTTCCTGATGCTGCCTTGTATGGCGATGAGGGAGCAAACACCCTGAAGAACATCTTTATCAAGCATGGGCCTTTAAAAGTCCCAAACCTGGCCGGACTTGGCCTTGGCCAACTGGTTAATATTGACCTGGAAAGCGCCTCCTGCATGAAAAATGCTTACTTCTACGGAAAAATGGCGCCCCAATCTCCTGGAAAAGATACTACAAGCGGCCACTGGGAAATTGCAGGCCTTGTACTGGAGAAGGCTTTTCCCCTGTTCCCTGGCGGCTTTCCTGAAACGGTTGTAAAATCTTTCGAAGATGCAATTAACCGGGAGATCCTCGGGAACATGGCAGCTTCCGGGACCGTGATTATTGAAGACCTGGGAGTTGAACACCTGGAAACGGGAAAACCGATAGTATATACTTCAGGTGACAGTGTCTTCCAGGTGGCAGCCCATGAGGATATTGTGCCAAGGGATTTACTCTATGAATGGTGCGGGGCTGCCAGAAAAATTTTAACGGGCGATTATGCGGTGGGGCGGGTAATAGCCCGCCCATTTATCGGCAAACCAGGATCATTTAAAAGAACGAAGGGAAGAAGGGATTACTCGCTCCCACCACCTGGTGAAACTTTACTTGATTATACTCACAAGGCAAATAAAACAGTTGGTGTAATTGGCAAGGTGGCCGATATATTTGCAAATCGAAGTATAGATCTGCACCGGCCTGGTGGAGACAATGAGGCAACTGCAAGAGATTTAGATTACCTCTTAAAGCACCAGGAAGACGGTTTAATCTGGGCTACGTTTGGCGACTTCGATACGGTTTATGGCCACCGGAATGACAGCAAGGGCTATACTTATGCCCTTGAAAAATATGATAGCTACCTGGGTAAAATGTTGTTGGCTTTAAAAGAAAGCGATTTACTGTTTATAACTGCAGATCATGGTTGTGATCCTACTTACCCTACTACAGATCACACAAGAGAGTATGTGCCTCTAATGGCCTGGGGGCCTTCTTTAGATCATAAAGTATATATCGGAACAAGAAATAGTTACGCCGATCTTGCAGCATCGGCGGCAGAGTGGCTGGGCATCAACTATAAAGGTTCAGGTATTTCTTTCTTAAGCGGCCGCTAATATTCTAGAAAGCAGGTTTTTTCATGTGTTTAATTATAACCCATAAAAACGGCGACTTTGATTCACTTGCCGCTGTAGTTGCTGCTTCAAAAATATTCCCCGGCAGCACAGTCATTATGCCCGACCCTGTGCATCCTAATGTCCGCTCTTTTGTTAACCTCTACCGTGACCTATTGCCGCTGGCTAACCCGAGAGATGTTGAAGAAACCTATAAAAGGGTTGTTATAGTAGATACAAACCGCAGGGACAGGATCGGAGGTTGGACAAAGTTTCTAGACCGGGCCGAAGAAATAATAATATATGATCACCACCACGGCGATGGTGACATTTCTGCAGATCACCTGGTCAAGGAAATTGTCGGTTCCACCACTACCATCCTTTTTGATGAAATCAAAAACAGCAATATAAAGCTGACTGAATTTGAAACCACATTGATGGCCCTGGGCATATATGAAGACACCGGATGCCTGACCTATGACATAACAACCAAAAAAGATGCTGCCGCGGTTGCTTCCCTGTGGGAACTCGGGCTCAACCCGAAGCTTTTGCAGGAGTATTTGCGATCGCCTTTAAGCAGTGCCCAGAAAGAACTGTTTGAAAAGCTGATCCGCAACAGCGAGTTTTATGAAATCAACCAGCGAAGGGTATTAATCAGCACAACTGTGCTGGATGAATATGTTGTCGGGGCTTCAGCTTTGATGCAAATACTTGATGAAATAGAAGATGCAGGCCTTACTATTGCCATAATCCAGATGACTGAAAGCATTTACCTCGCTGCCCGATCGAAGGACGAAGATCTTAACCTAAACGAACTGCTTGCACCCTTCAATGCAAGGGGTTACCCGAGCGCAGTTTCAACTCAGTTTAAAGGAGTAAATGCAGGGGAAGTTAAAAAACAGGTAGTTGAGTTCTTAAAGTATTATCTCCCCCCGGCTATTATTGCGGACAAAGCTGCATCGAGGCCTGTCTTCACGGTAAAAAGTGATATCAGCCTTGCCGAAGCTGATGCTTTGCTGGCGGAGCATAGCTTTAAAGGTTGTCCCGTAGTTGAAAACGGGCGCCTGGTTGGTATTATTTCAAGGCGGGACCTGCAAAAGGGTTTCAAAAACGATTTGAATCATGCGCCTGTTAAAGGCTTTATGAGCACGGAAATTATTACTGCAACGCCAGGCCAACCTTTAACTGAAATCAGAAAGCAGATGGTTGAGCATAATATCGGCCGGGTGCCCCTTGTTGATGAAAAAGGAAACCTGGAAGGAATTATTACCAGGTCAGATATTCTCAGGCATTTAAGTAATTTTGACCGGCGGGGACGTTATCTTAAGCGTGAAAGTGTTGTTCCCGCAACAGTTGATGAAAGTCAAGATGAGCTTACGGAAATAAAGAAGCAGGAAGACGGCAACCTTTTACCATTACTGAAAAGAAAACTGCCTTATTACCTTCGTTATCTTTTTCTGAAGATCAGCCGACATGCGGCCAGCGTGAATGAACAGGTCTACCTTGTAGGCGGTATAATCAGGGATTTACTGCTTGATTACCCGGTTCAAAAAGATATTGATCTTGTTGTTATCGGTGATGCCGTTAGTTTCGCTTTCAGCCTGAGAAAGAAACTGGGCGGCACTGTCAGGCACCACGACCAGTTTGGAACAGCATCTCTTTACCTGAAGGAAGGCTTGCGTTTAGATTTTGTTACTGCCCGTAAAGAGTTTTATACATCTCCGGCAGCTCTGCCGAGAGTTGAACGTTCGACTTTAAAAAACGATCTTTTCAGGAGAGACTTTACCATAAATACAATGGCCTGCTCCCTGGAAAAGAAAAAATATGGTAAACTCTACGATTTCTTTAATGGCAGGGAAGATATAGAGCAGCGTAAGATAAGGGTTCTCTACCAGAAAAGCTTTATTGATGATCCTTTACGCATTTTAAGGGCGATACGCTTTGAACAGCGCTATGATTTTACAATTGAATCAAAAACTTTAAATTTGATTGAAAAGGCTGTTGAAGATCGGATGCTTTCAAGGCTGAGCAGGCAGCGTTTGAACCATGAATTAAAGCTGATTTATAAAGAGCCTTCACCACTTAACATCCTGCTTCGATTTGACTGGCTTGGTTTAATGCCTTATTTATACCCGGATGCAAAAACTGAACAGGAAACATGGAAACTTTTAAGTGAAATAGAAGAAGTAATAAAGTGGAGTGAAACCAGAAATTGGGACAGGGAACCTGATAAAGAACTGGCTTACCTGTCAGGGCTCTATATCGGATTGGATTCTTCTGAACTGTCTGCTATAATAAAAAAGTTGAACTTGTCTCGTGAAAGAGCGGGCACTTTGGAAACAACATGTAGTGAGGCTCCTGAGTTGCTTAATAAGCTTGGTAAAAACGAGCTAAACCCAAGCGAGGTAGTTGCCTACCTGGATCCGCTTCCGCTGGAAGCTATTATTACAGTTCATGCCATGGCAGATAAGAAAAAGATCAGGGATTACCTGAAGCTATACATGGATGGGTTGCGATACGTCCGCCCGAGGACAAGAGGTGAAGACCTAAAAAAATTGGGTATAAAACCCGGGCCTCAATACAAAAAAATTATTGATAATCTTAAACAGGCAGTTTTAAACGGTGATGTCCGGACACCGCATGAAGAAATTGATTATGTTTTAGAATATCTCGAAAAAGAGAAAAAAGATAAAAGGGAGGATGAATAATATTTTATTTAACCAGGATCTTGTTACAATTGCGCTGCGTATTCCGGTGCTGCTAATAGTAATCACGGTTCATGAATATGCCCACGCCCGCATGGCTTTTCAGTTTGGTGACGCCACTGCTGAAAAACAGGGAAGAATGAACCTTAACCCCATATATCACCTCGACCCAATCGGGTCACTGATGATCCTGCTTGTTGGCTTTGGATGGGCCAAGCCTGTTCCGATTAACCCCTATAACTTTAACAATTACCGGCGGGGACTGCGCTGGGTTTCATTTGCCGGCCCGCTTTCTAATTTCATTGTGGGGTTTTTCAGCCTTTTAATATTTACCATACTTTTTAATGGAGGGTTAATTGAGTTTGGAGGGCTTCTTTTCCGTTTTTTTCAGCAGCTAATTATTATAAATGTGTATATCGCCCTCTTTAACTTATTACCAATTCCCCCGCTGGATGGTTCAAAAATTTTGATGTCATTTATCTCTGATCAACACCTGGGCCTTTACCAGCAGCTTGAACGTTATGCACCTTTTATTTTGATTGGCCTGATTATAACAGGTGTACTGGGAACTATTATCGTGCCCGCCGCCAGTTTGATACTTTCTTTTTACCAGCTGGTAATTGGTTTGCTTCCGGGAATCTAACTGCGGCAATTAGAACAGAGAGGGTTGTATGCAATGGATAAAAAAAGAGTGTTTTCGGGAATTCAGGCGTCCGGCAGCCTGCACCTGGGCAATTACCTGGGAGCTGTAAGCAACTGGGTTAAAATGCAGGAAGAATATGATAACTATTTTTGCGTGGTTGATCTGCATACCATAACTGTCTACCAGGAGCCCAAACAATTAAGAGCTGCCGTACGAGAAGTTGCCGGGCTGCTGTTTGCTGCCGGTATAAGGGAGGAAAGGTCAGTCGTATATGTTCAGTCCCACGTAAGGGCGCACTCGGAGTTGGCCTGGATTTTAAACTGTATAACTCCCATGGGCTGGCTGCACCGCATGACCCAGTTCAAGGAGAAATCTGATCAGCATAAGGAAGAAGTAAGTGTCGGCTTGTTTGACTACCCCGTGCTGCAGGCAGCAGACATACTGCTTTATGATACGCATCTTGTTCCTGTCGGAGAGGATCAAAAACAGCATGTTGAGCTGTGCCGGGATATTGCGCAGCGTTTTAATTTCCGCTACGGGGATGTGTTTACCCTCCCTGAAGCCTTTATCCCCCCGGTAGGCGGCAGGGTTATGGGTTTGACAAACCCGGAAAAGAAGATGAGCAAGAGTGAGGAAAAACTGGATGACGCTATATTCCTGCTTGATCCTCCAGACCGGATCAGGTCTAAAATTAAGAAAGCTACAACGGATTCCTTAAAAGAAATCCGTTTTGATGAAAGCAGGCCGGGCATTAATAACCTCTTGACTATTTACCAGTTATTAACCGGCAAAGAGAAAGAATCAGTAGAAAATTATTTTGCTGATAAAAGTTACAAAGACTTAAAAGAAGAGCTTGCTGAAGTTGTTATAGAAAGTTTAAAACCGCTGCAGGAACGATATAAAGAACTAACCGGTGAAAAAGGTTACCTGGACAGCATGCTGGAGAGGGGCGCTGAGCGCGCCGAAAGTTATGCCGAGAGGAAACTGCAGAAAATATATAGAAAAATCGGCTTGAGGTAGATGAATGCAAATGGAGGAAACAGCTGAATACAAGATTAAGCTTCCTGCGTTTGAAGGGCCTTTTGATCTTTTATTCCACCTGGTAAAAAAAGCAGAACTCGATATCTGGTCTATATCTATAGCTGATATTACTGATCAATATCTTGCTTACCTGCAATCAATGAAGGAGCTAAATCTTGATATTGCCAGTGAATTTTTAGTAATGGCTGCTACGCTGCTCCGCCTAAAATCAAAGCTTCTTCTTCCCCGCCCACCGAGAAACGAGGACGAAGAAGATGATGAACTATTTGAAATTAATACTGCCGAAGAGCTGTTTCAACGGTTGGAAGAATACAGGTTGTTTAAAGATCTTGCGGTATATATGAGGCAGAAGGAAGAAGAACAGCAAAAGGTATTCCTGCGCTCAACCGGTGGCCAGAAAATCATGGTAATGACCCGCCAGGAATCAGTATATACCATCTGGGAAGGCGCCAATCACCTAAATGACATTATGCACAGGTTTTTTGAAGCTACGCTTGCAGACGCAAGTGTCCCTGCCTTTAATGTAGTCGAGGACTTTATCCTGGCGGAAAAATCGCATTACATACACTCACTGTTAATAAAAAACCAAAGGCCGATGCCAATGAAAGATTTCATCAGCGGTGAAGGGCTGTGGGAAGTCATTATTACTTTTATCGCGCTGCTGGAAATGGCCAGGCAGCGAAAAGTCAGTTTGCTGCAGGACTCTTTATTTGGCCCAATCCTGGTTAAATTGCGGGAAGAAATGTTGCAGGAGGGTGAAAGAAGTGAATAATCAGGAACATAAAAAAGCTATAGAGGCGATATTGTTTTTAAGTGAAGAGCAGGTTGGCGTTAACCGGATAGCCGCTGTGCTGGCAGTTAGCGATCAAGAAGTTGAAAAATTGATCCGGGAACTGAAGGACGACTTTGACAAACCGGGCAGGGGGCTGCAAATATTTGAAGTGGCCGGTGGATACCAGATGGGAACCAAGCCGGAACTAGCTCCCGTGCTGGAGCGCGCCTTTAGTGAAGATGTTTCCAGTAATTTATCTAATGCAGCGCTTGAGGCACTGGCTATCATTGCTTATAAACAGCCGGTTACCAGGATAGAGATTGAATCGATCCGCGGTGTGCGCTGTGAACATATTTTGGAAAACCTGTTGAAGAGAAAATTGGTCAAGATCAGCGGAAGAAAGGTTGGCCCCGGCAGGCCTTTGCTCTACAGCACAACGCCTGATTTTCTTAAATACTTTGGTCTCATGGATCTGGAAGATTTGCCACCATTGGATTTCGATCAGAAAGATGAAAGCGCAGGCACAGAAAATATGGAAGCGGGAGATTGAAATGCGCCTGGCAAAATATTTGGCACTTTCCGGTGTTGCATCGCGCCGCAGGGCTGAAAAAATAATCGGCCAGGGCAGGGTGGTTGTAAATGGCGAAATGGCCAGTAAACCCGAGCACAGGGTTAATCCAGAAGACATAGTTGAAGTGGACGGCAAAATAATAGATGGGCCAGAAGAAAAGAAATATATATTATTAAACAAACCCGGAGGCTATATATCAACAGTTACGGACACACACCAGCGTCCAACTGTAACAGGGCTGCTAAAAAATGAAAGCACCAGGCTATATCCGGTCGGCAGGCTTGATTATGATACAACTGGGTTACTATTATTAACTAATGACGGAGAGTTAGCCTACCGGCTTACACACCCCCGCTTTAAAATTAATAAGGAATACCTGGTGCAGGTAAAAGGCAAACCCGGGGAAAAGGCGCTGGAATCAATGAGAAAGGGTTTAATGATCGACGGTGAAAAAACAGCTCCCGCGGATGTAAAAATTTTGAAAAGCGACAAGAATACAACTTCACTGTTGATGACCCTCAGGGAAGGTAAAAAACGCCAGGTAAAGAAAATGTGTGATGCAATCGGGCATCCGGTTATTACTCTCGACAGGGTCAGCTTTGCCGGCCTCAGGTATGACGGGATCAAAAGAGGAGATTACCGCTACTTAACAGGTAAGGAAATTAAAAAATTATACCGGCTGGTTGGTTTATAAATATGCATATACTTGCCAAACCAGCCTATAAATGAGAAAATAGTTTATGCTTAAACACAGAACAGGAGAAAATATCTGCGTTGTCTATTAACAACTTTCCCCAAATTGCCATTGATGGCCCTGCAGGTGCGGGTAAAAGCACAGTAGCTAGAGAAGTAGCCAGGAGGTTGAATATCAAGTACCTGGACACCGGTGCAATGTACAGGGCGATAACTTTAAAGGTAATCAGAAATAATATAGATATTGAAGATAAGCAGACTCTTGAAGAAATGCTTAAGAATACAGAAATAGAGCTGGATGAAGAAAAAAGAGTTTTTCTTGACGATGAAGATGTAACAGAAGCAATACGGCAGCCGGATGTAAATGCAATGGTATCGCCGGTGTCATGTATATCCTTGGTCAGAAGGCGCCTGGTTGGAATTCAACAGAAAATAGCATCTGAATCCGGTGGAATTATTATGGAAGGCAGAGATATTGCATCGAAAGTGATACCGGATGCCCATTTTAAATTTTATTTAGATGCTTCGCTGGAAGAAAGGTCAAGGAGAAGGCTGAAAGAGCAGTTGGAAAAAGGCATGCAGTTGGCGGAAGATAAGGTAACTGCTGATATTGCAAACCGTGATAAAATAGATTCAAGCCGCGATGATTCACCGCTAACAGTTGTTGAGGATGCCATTATAATCGATACTACAGATATGTCCTTCGAAGAGGTCGTAAATAAAATAGTAAAAGAGGTAGGCGTAAGGTTGCGCTAAGGGGAAGTCGGGTGAACTGGTTGTTATATAGTCTTGGCCGTTCTGTTTTTAGCTTATATCTGCGAGTATTTCATCGTTTGAAAATTCATGGCGCCGATAATATCCCTAAGAGAAAACCTTTTATCATCTGTTCTAATCATATAAACTGGAAAGATCCGACAACAGTAGGGGTGGCTTTACCGCGCAGTATAGATATTAAATTTATGGCAAAAAAGGAGCTTTTTAAAAACCCCTTTATCTCATATGCCTTAAGGCAGGCAGGAGCATTCCCGGTTGACAGGGAAAATGCAGATTACGGTGCAATAAAAAAAGCTTACCAGCTGCTCAATAACAAGCAGGTGCTTGGCCTTTTCCCGGAGGGCTCTCGCAGTAAAACAGGAGAGCTTCAAAAAGCATATAACGGAGCTGCTTTAATTGCAGTTCGCAGTGGAGTGCCCATAGT
>SLQM01000248.1 GCA_007131435.1 Syntrophomonadaceae bacterium | reverse complement strand
GTTCTTTTATCATTTACAATCAATCTTTTTGGGGCACAATTACTTTTTCTTAATATTATCTAGCCACTCGGATAGTTCTCTTGCTGCCAGGTCGCGTCCACCTAAACCAAAAGCGATCACTCCTGTTAGAGCTATAGCTCCCACAAGCACTCCAAAGGCAATAACTATTATTTCATCAGCTACTCCAAGCTGACGAAGAGCAATTGCACCGGCCAGGACCAGGACGGCTATACGAGCCAGCTTGGCCAGCAATTCGGACTGAGGCCCGCCACTTGCTTCGATAACCTCTTTGGCAAGGCCAGCCAAATATAAACCGAGACCAAAGATAATTACTGAAACTACAACCTTCCCCAACAGTACCGTAAGCTGGGCAATCAAATCAGAAAGCACATCAAACCCGAGTAATCCTGCAGCTTCGATCGATGCAAAAAGCATAATCGCTACCAGGACAAGGTACCCAACTATTTCGGAAGGGGTTCTTTTCCCCTCAACAACCGATCTCGCTATACCCAGCCTGACAAGAAACTGATCAAATCCTGCCGAGGAAAGTAGGCCGGAAATTAAACCTATCAATACCCTGCCGACTAAATATGCCAGGAGCAGGATCAGCACAGCAGCAAATATCGCCGGTAGTGCATTTAAAATCATTTCCAGCATACTGCTGGCTGGAGCGGTAATAGCTTCTACGTTCAGGGCGTTCAAAGCACCAATTATTACGAACAAAATAACCAGTGCATAGACCAGGTGCCCAATAAAATCAGATGGCTTAGTTGTGCTAAAATACTTGGCAACGTCTGGCCTTTCGCTTACCCGGTCAACACCTAAGCCCGAGAAAAGATTTACAGCCAACCTCCTAAGGAGTTTGGCGGCAAACCAACCGACAAGAAGAACCAGGCCAGCTCCCAGTATATTGGGGATATAAGTCAGAACGGTTTCAAGCATACTTTGTACCGGGGCAAGAAGTCCTTCTATTCTAAGCGTGCTTAGAATAGCCGGTAAGAACAAAAGGAATATAACCCAGTAGACTATATTGCCCAGTGCCTGAGAAAGTGATACCTTCTTCTCCTGTTCACCTTCGCCAACCTCTTCAGTCACTCTTTCGTCAATCTTTGCAGCCTGTAAAACACGCACAACAATAATTCGCAACACTGTTGCTATAACCCAGGCTGCTAAAACTAGAACCAGGGCACCAAGAATATTAGGCGCATACTGGAATATTTGTGTTAGAAAAGCATTTAAAGGTTCCGCAATAAAGGTTAGGCCAATGTGCTGAAAAAATGCAATTAAAACAAAAAACATTGCAAGGTAAAAAACGATCCGTCCACTCCACTTGTTAACCTCTGCTCCAGTAGCATCCTCATCACCTTTAAGCCAGCGAGCAAATCTTTCACCAACACCAGTGCGGCGAAATGCGCCCCTTACAACTGATGATAGAATTAAGGCTATTATCCAACCAACTACCAATATTGCAACTGCTCCTAAAATACTGGGAAATTGTAAGGTAAACCACTCCCACAGAGCAGCAAAAAAGTTAACAGCATTCATCATATATCTACCTCCTTAGAATGTTAGACCAGCATACTTACAGCTATAATTACTGATCTTTATTTTAACTTCTATAACAACTCAAATAATTCCTTTATTATATTTTATTTAATTGAATTTACGCATCGATTTTATATACTAATTTAAAGTTAAATAATAATTCTTTTAGATATGTCAAAGGGTGGTTAATTTCGGAGAAAAAAGTTGCTTAATACAGGACAAAAATATTGGGAAGCTTAAAAAGCTAGTGCTGCGAACATGGTAATTTAAAGGGGCCTGGGAAACAACAGGCCCCTTTAATCAAGAAGAATTGACTTTAATTAATGTTCCTTGCTGAAACAAGTGCACAGGAGTTTGGTTTAGTTATTTTTTAGATAACTAATCCTTGTTAGATACACCAGCATCGGCAAAACTGGCCATTTCGTGCACAATTTTCAGGGCGCCGTCTACAATACTCATGGCCAGTGCTGCCCCGGTTCCTTCCCCAAGCCGCATATTCATCCGCAGGTATGGCTGGAGGCCCAGCAGATCCAGGGCTGCTGCATGACCCGGTTCCTCTGAAAGGTGAGAGGCCAGCATATAATCCACTGCCAGCGGCTGCAGTTTTGAGGCTACCAGGGCAGCAGCCCCGGAAATGAAGCCATCAATTAAAACAGGTTTACGGTTGGCTGCGGCAGCCAGCATTACCCCTGCCATACCGGCAATTTCATATCCGCCAATTTTGGAAAGCACATCTAAGGCATCATCCCTGTCGGGGTTATTGAGCTCTATGGCCTTTTCGATTACCCTTACTTTCAGCTTCAGGTTTTGATCATCAACACCTGTACCGCGGCCACAAACCTCAGCAACGCCGCTGCCGCGATAAAATGCAGTGATGGCCGTACTGGGAGTGGTATTGCCGATACCCATTTCACCTGTTCCGAATATACCCGTTCCACTCTGCAGGCATTTTTCGGCAACCTCAATTCCTGCCTCAATAGCCTGAACTGCCTGGTCACGGTTCATGGCCGGCCCTTTTGCCATATTGGCAGTTCCATAAGCAACTTTCTTTTTAACCAGCAGGGGATGATCAGACAGGTCAGCTGCAACACCTATATCAACTACAATCAGTTCAGCACCGACATGCCTGCTCAGCACGCTCATGGCGGCTCCGCCATTTAAAAAATTCAACACCATCTGCGGAGTTACTTCCTTGGGGAAAGCTGAAACGCCTTCATCGGTAACACCGTGGTCTCCTGCCAGCAGGATACAAGTTTTTTTGGGCAGGGGAGGTTTTACCTCTCCCGTGATACCTGCAATTTTCTTGGCGATATCTTCCAGCACACCGAGGCTACCCGGCGGTTTTGTCAGGTTGTCCAGGTGTTTCTGGGCCTCCTCGACGGTATTGCTGTTAGCCGGTTTAATCATCTCCAGGGTTTTCTTCAGTTTTTCCACTTTCTGATTCCTCCTTAATTGGTTTTATAAAACAAAAAGCCCCCAAGTATAATCACTTGAGGACTTTACCATCATCCTTCGTACTAAAATACCAGGCAGGTCTCCTGACTCCGGTTCAATGTCCCCACCCCTTCCCGTCTACTTCAGACAGTGGTTCCGGTGGTTTCTCCCCGTTACAGTGGCGGGTCCGTCCGGGATTTTCACCCGTTTCCCTATTCTCCGCTAACGCGGCACCCGGTATCACTTTTTATATTCTCTGCCCATGGCATAGAATATATCAATAACTATTCTTCCTCTTTCTCTTTCTGGGCTGCTGCCACTACCTGCTCGGCGACCTGGTGGGGAACTTCTTCATAGTGGGAGAAGTTCATCGAGAAAAATCCGCGGCCCTGGGTCATCGAACGCAGGTCAATTGAATACTTGAACATTTCAGCCATTGGCACCTGGGCCTTGATTTTTTGCAGCCCGCCTTCAGGCTCCATCCCCTGGATCCGGCCGCGCTTGCTGTTCAGGTCACCCATTATGTCGCCCATGAAGGCTTCAGGCACGATCACTTCTATATTCATAATCGGTTCAAGCAGGACAGGCTTGGCCTGTTCCATACCTTTTTTGAAAGCCTGTGAAGCGGCTATTTTGAAAGCCATTTCGGAAGAGTCAACGGTATGGTATGATCCGTCAACCAACCTGACCACAATATCCTCAACAGGATAACCGGCGACAACTCCCTCTTCCATCGCTTCATTTACACCTTTTTCGACTGCCGGGACATACTGGCGCGGAACGGCTCCACCGAAAATCTTATTTTCAAATACCAGGCCCTGGCCTGTTTCGGCAGGTTCCATCTCAATATAAACATGGCCAAACTGGCCACGCCCTCCGGACTGTTTCTTATGCTTTCCTTCCACCCTGGACTGCCCGGTAATAGTTTCCTTATAGGGCACCTTGGGAGTGGAGAGGTCTACCTCTACTCCAAACTTTTGCGCCAGGCGGCTGACGATAATTTCAAGGTGCAGCTCTCCGAGGCCGGATATAATAGTCTGCTTTGTTTCCACCCTTCTTTCCATGTGGAAGGTAGGATCTTCTTCAAGGAAACGGGATAACCCGGTTCCCACTTTTTCTTCGTCGCCCTTTGTTTTAGGTTCGACGGCAAAGGAAATAACCGGTTCGGGGAAGTTAAGCGGCGGAAAGACGATTGGGCTGCTGCTGTCACAAAGTGTATCCCCCGTAGCCGTTTCCTGCAGCTTGGCCACGCAGGCAATATCTCCTGTAACCACCTCATCCATGGAAACCTGGTTTTTGCCGCGCATTGAAAAAACCTGTCCGAAACGCTCGGTTATATCCTTGGTTGCATTATAAACCTGGCTGTCGGGCTTGATCATGCCGGAGTAAACCCGGAAATAGTTAATCCGCCCCACGTAGGGATCGGCAAGGGTTTTAAAGACAAAGGCAGACAGGGGTTCTTCAGGCTTCAACTTGCGCACAACTTCTTCATCGCTTCCCGGTTTAACGCCCTTCATTTCTTCCTGGTCCAGGGGCGAGGGCAGGTAGCTCTTAATTAAGTCCAGCAGGGGAAGTATTCCATAATTGCTCGTTGCGGCGCAGCATAGCACGGGCACGATTTTTCCGCTTAGCACACCCTGGCGGAGCCCCCTGTTGATCTCTTCATCAGTAAGCGCTTCGCCTTCAAGATATTTTTCAAGCAGGCTGTCATCCGCTTCGGCAACTACTTCAACCAGCTTTTCCCTCAGATCCTGGGCCTGGTCGACCAGGTCGGCAGGAATATCTTCTTCCTGGGTTTTCTTACCGTCATCGGAAAACATGATGGCCTTCTGCTTAACCAGGTCTACCACACCTTTAAAACTGGCTTCCTTGCCAATCGGCATCTGCAGGGGAGCTACACTTAGGCCAAAGTGGTCGCGCAGCTGCTCAAGCGTCCCTTCATAGTTGGCGTTTTCACGATCCAGCTTGTTTATAACTACAAAACGGGGCAGGTTAAAATCGTTTGCATAGCCCCATACTTTTTCAGTTCCCACTTCCACACCTGACACAGCGCATACTACTGTAATTACGCTATCGGCTACCCGGAGGGCTCCCAGAACATCACCGATAAAATCGAAGTAGCCCGGTGTGTCAAGCAGGTTAATTTTTACCCCGTCCCATTCCAGCGGGGCAAGGCCAACATTTATGGTAACCTGCTTTTTTATCTCGTCAGGATCGAAGTCGGTGGTAGTGTTGCCCGCTTCAATTTTCCCCAGGCGGTTAACCGCTCCTGAAGAAAAAAGCAGTGCCTCGGTAAGAGATGTCTTTCCGGCACTACCATGGGATATTAATGCTACATTGCGAATATTTTCGCTGGTGTACTTCTTCATTCATATGCCTCCTCAAAATAGCCCGGCCGCCCTGTGGCCGGATTAAATATTAGATCGAAAAATAATTCCGGTTAAACCCTACCATTATAACAAAAAAAATGCAAATTAAATTTAGTTATTCCTGGCTTTTCAGGCGGCTCATCACATACTCTACCAGCCCGCCCCGGTTTATCAGGTCCTGCATGAAAGGAGGAAAGGGCGCTGCCTTAAAAGTTCTACTGCTTGCCACATGGGTAATCGCCCCCTGTTCAAGATCAACCTGCAAAACATCTTTGCCGTCGACAAGCCCGGAAAGATCATCGGGACACTCCAGGATAGGCAGCCCAATATTGATGGAGTTCCGGTAAAAAATCCTGGCGAAACTGCGTGCGATAACACAGGAAACGCCAGCGCCTTTAATCGCCAGCGGAGCGTGTTCACGCGAGCTGCCGCATCCAAAGTTACTTCCAGCCACTATAATGTCACCCTTGCCAACCAGGCCTGGAAAATCAGGCCTGATATCTTCCATCAGGTGCCTGGCCAGTTCCTGCGGGTCAACGGTGCTTAAATAGCGAGCTGCAATAATGGCATCTGTATCAATGTTGTCTCCGAAAATCCAGATTCTGCCTTCAAGGATCATGACATTACCTCCCCGGGATGCACTATTCTGCCGGCAACAGCCGAAGCCGCAGCAACAGCAGGGCCGCTTAGGTATACTTCACTCTCGGGATGCCCCATGCGGCCGACAAAATTCCTGTTGGTTG
>SLQM01000184.1 GCA_007131435.1 Syntrophomonadaceae bacterium | reverse complement strand
TAAGAGCTAAAAAGCATGAAGTTGACAGCCTGCAGGGCTAATATGGCTACCAGGGAATAAGTCCTGCCCAGCTTGTCGAACATGGCACCGGCTATTATCCTGCCCCCGGCATTGAAGACGGCCAGCAGAGCAACCAGGATGAAGCCCAGCGTAAGGCCGGACTGATCATAAACAATGCTTGAAAGCTGCCCGATCACCATTAAACCGGCCAGGGAACCGAAGCAGAAAATCAGCCAGAGCAGGTAGAATTGCGGAGTTCTGATCATCTCGTGCCACTGGAAATCTTCCTTGCCGCACTTCTCTTCATTAACCCCGTGCACTGCAGCGTTTTGCGTAGCGTTTGACGGAGGAATGTAGCCGTCAGGAGGATTCTTAATAAGCTGGGCCAGGACCATGATCACCACGAAAAAAGCCGCGCCGAGCATGATAAATGTTGAGGAAAGTCCAAAACGGTTTAGCAGGTAATTGGTTAAAGGTGCGCTGTAGACAGAGGCAACCCCAAAACCGCTGACTACAATCCCGGCAATCAGGCCGCGCTTTTCAGGGCC
The DNA here is from genome assembly GCA_007131435.1 of Syntrophomonadaceae bacterium. Taxonomy (GTDB): domain Bacteria; phylum Bacillota; class Dethiobacteria; order DTU022; family DTU022; genus SLQM01. The sequence continues at coordinate 5,596 of SLQM01000184.1, read as the reverse complement.
GAACCACTTGATGGCCGGCGGCGTGGCAGAAGAATAGCCCAGCCCCATGGCTGTGCCAAAGAGAATTCCAAAGCAGATACTTAGCCCGATAACGGAGATGAACAGGCCGGAGCCGACCAACCCCGCACCGGCAAAAACTGCAGCGGCAATAATAACAGCTCTTGGCCCCACATTATCCTGGATCCGTCCCCCCGGAACCATCAGCAAAGCAAAAATACCGCAGGCTATCATGTAAGGAAGCTGTGAATCCATGGCCGTCCAACCGTGGCTTTCGCGCAGGTAGGCGGCAATAATGCTCCATGAATAGAGAATCCCCAGGGCCAGGTTAACCCCGGTACCGGAGAAAGTTACCAGCCAGGCCTGTTTGCCGTTTGTTTTTGCCTGTTCTAACTCTTTGGCAGTGTTTGCTTTAGTCAAGTGCAGCTCCTGTTTCTTCATTATCTCAAACAATATCTATGATGATTATTATTGTGGGTTTGTCGTAAAACTTTATAATCTTTCCGGAATTAATAATACCATAGCCTGTATTTTTAAAACAAGTATTAAAATTGTTAGTAATTACAGCTAACCGCGATTGGAAATCTAATCTTGTCCTCTTCACTAACCCCAGCTATCCTGAAAGGTTAATAAAGGCACGGCAAGATTGCCCTTATCGGGGGGAAAAGCCTTTAAATATGGCAAAAACCCACTGTTCTGGCATTGGTTAATTCCGAAACGGCAAAAAGTATTGCCCAAAAGTCAAAAAGATGTTGTAAAAAAAGATTGCTTTTAGTATAATAAGAATTATTCAATAAAGATATAGATTACTGATAGCTGCTTTACTAGATAAAGGTCCTGATTTTTGAAGCGTATTATCAAATGAATGGAGTAGATAAATTAATTAATAGATTCTAAGGGGAATCTGCGTATGAAGCATACCGGGATTATCAACTATTATAATTTCCAACTTAGAAGAAGTTATTTTGAGCAAGACAACAACGTACTGAAGACACTTAAATGACAGCCGCAAACCTGAATAAGGTTGCGGTTTTTTGCTGTCCTCGAAATTTTAAATCTGCAATACTGTAGAGGAGGTGAATGCAAGAAGTTTACCCGGTTTTAAAACTATTAAGGGGGATTATGAAATGGTTAAAAAAGGATATCACTTATTATTAATTGCTTTACTGGTTATTTCAATAACTTTTGCTTTAGTAGGGTGCGGTGAAGACGAAGTTGCAGAAGACGTGATCAAGGTAGGGGCACCCATACCGATGACCGGGCCTTATGCCAGCGATGGAGAACAGATGCAAATGGCCCTTGAGTTTGCGATTGCCGAACAGAATGAAAAAGGTGGTCTTCTCGGCCGGCAGCTGGTTTTAATGCCAGGTGATGTCGGGGCCTTAGAAGCAGAAAAGATCAGGGCGGTAGGAGAGCGCCTGTCGGGTGAAAACATTGATGTTGCAATTACCGGCTATGCTAACTCCGGGGTTGATTCCCGCGTTTTTGGCGAATATGACATGCCCTACCTGCATGCCAATGCCATGACAGAGAGTACCGAAGTTGTCGCTGCAAACATTGAAAAGTTTGGCAATGTTTTTCAATACTGCCCCAGCGAAATATCGTATGGTTACAATACTGCAGAAGTGCTCTTTGACATAGCGGATGAATTGGGCTGGGAAGAGCCGAATAAAAAAGTTGCTGCAATCCGCGCGGACTATAGCTATAATGTTTTTGCATCAGATGTTTTTTTGGAAATTGCCGAAGAAAAGGGCTACGAAGTTGTTCTTGACGATATTGTTCAGTTCGGTATAGTAGAATGGGGTCCAATTCTTTCCAGGATAGCAGAGACAGAACCGGCTTATATTACCTTCTGGATCCTTGATCCTGCAGATGCGGCCCGTTTTATGACCCAGTTTGTAGAGCGCTTTGGTGAAGACGGGTATGATGGTTTAGTCTATATGCAGTTTACACCAAACATACCAGAATTCCTTGACCTGGCAGGAAACAGTGCCGAAGGGCTGATTTGGTCAACAAGTGTTGGAGTTGTCGGGGATGATGCTCCTGAATATGCAGAAAGATGGGAAGCATTTTTCGGGGAACCTCCCATGTCAACCTATGCTTACAGCGTCCGCGATGCCTTTGAAATCTGGGTTGCTGCAGTGGAAAAAGCTGGATGTGTTGACTGCTTCGATGAGGTAATTGCCAATATCCGCGCAACCAGCTACCAGGGCATGAGCGGTGTCTATGAATTTAACCCTGTAGACCAGCAGGCCTTATTCGGGGATGATAAAATCCCGACGCTCTGGTACCAGGTGCAGGGTGGAGAACACGTTTTAACCGGCCCTGCTGCTTTTAAAGAAGTAGGTTATACAGTTCCACCGTGGGTTAAGTAAACCAATGATGGGCCGGGAGGTAGAGGTAAAAGGCCTTTACCTCCCGGCCGATATGGAGAGTTGAGATGCTCGAAACAGATGGCCTGACAAAAATATTTGGTAAGCTCGTTGCCCTGTCAGATGTAAGCTTTAAAGTTGAAGAGGGTGAAATTTATGGTATTGCCGGACCAAACGGCGCCGGTAAATCCACTCTTTTTAATGTCGTATCCGGCAACTATAAGCCTACATCAGGACGGGTTATGTTCCAGGGAAGCGATATAACCGGTTTTAGCCCCGATAGGATCTGCCAGGCTGGAATTGGTAGAACTTACCAGATACCGACAACCTTTCAAAGCCTTAGTGTAAGAGAAAACATCAGTGTCGGTTCAACTTTTGGTGGTAAAGATACCCGCCCGGTAGAAGAGATAATCGATTTCCTTCAGCTTGCAGATTTTGCCGATTTGCCCGCAAAAAACCTTGATCTTTTTTCTACAAAACTGGTTATGCTCGGTTCCGTATTAGCGACTAATTGCAAGCTGCTAATGCTTGACGAACCGATGGCCGGTTTTTCAATTTCAGAAATTGAACGGTTTGTTGAAGTTGTTAAGTCTGTAAATGAAGCCTGGGGCACAACGATTATCATTATAGAGCACCTGCTGGATATTTTAATCAATCTCACCGAGCGCATGCTTATACTTGACAACGGTTCGCTGCTTTACCTTGGCAAATCAAGCGAAGTTACTTCTGATAGGCGAGTTGTGGAGATCTACCTGGGAAGAGAATACGGGGAGGAATAAAATGCTTGAAGTAAGCAGGGTTCATACATATTATGCCGACCTGCACGTTTTAGAAGAAGTATCGCTAAAGGTCAGCGAAGGAGAAGTAGTTGCCCTTTTTGGCCCGAACGGGCATGGGAAAAGTACACTTCTAAAAACCATCTGCGGCCTGCACTCGGCGGCAAGAGGAACTATATCATTTAGGGGTACTGATATTACTAAAAGCCCTGCTCATAAAATAGTTGAAATGGGTATAGCCTATATTCCAGAAGAGCGACACCTCTTTCCTGAAATGACTGTTTATGAAAACTTGATGATGGGCGCCTATAATCAGCGGGCACGGAAAACCCAAAAAAAGAACCTGGAATTTATCTATGATATATTCCCTCGTCTAAAGGAAAGAAAAAATCAACCTACCTCAACTCTCAGTGGCGGTGAAAGCCGTATGGTTGCAGTGGGCAGGGGTTTAATGAGTGAACCGTCAATGCTGCTGGTTGATGAACCATCTATCGGCCTGTCGCCAAGCATGCGCGGTGTTGTTTTTAATTCCCTGGAAAAGATTAATCGTGAAAAAAAGATAACCATTCTAATTGTTGAACAGGAAATCCGTGACGCCCTCAAGCTTGCAGGGAGAATATATATGATTAAAAAAGGCCAGATTCTATTTGAACGTTCAGCAGATGGGGTAGATGTTAAAGAAATTGAGAAGGCATACTTCTAAATAAGGGTGAACATATGGAAAGCTTTATTAGTGCCATAGTAAGCGGTTTAATATCGGGTTCGCTTTATGCTGCCATGGCTCTCGGCTTGACCATCATTTATGGTATCAGCAGGGTCTTCAATTTTGGGCACGGTGTAGTAGCCCTGGTTGGAGCCTACATTGCATGGCTCTTTGTCCAGAATGCAACGCTGGCTGGTGCGCCCCTGCTGATGGGAATACTGGTAACCATGGTAGTGATGTTCATATTTGGCTACTTAATCTATTTGCTGGCCATAGGGCCGCTGATGAAAAAACCAAACTGGGAGATATCAACTGTCCTTTTCATGCTCGGACTTGGCATCATGCTTGAAAATATTATTTTGCAAATCTACGGCCCGCGGGTAAAATCTATTCCCGTATTTATCAGTGGGAATTTAAGGTTTTCTAATATCCAGATTAACTGGCATGACCTGGCCATTCTTGTTATTGTTATTGCCGCAATTCTACTGCTCAATTACTTCTTTAAAGTTACCAGGACAGGACAGGCCATGCGTGCAGTTGCCCAGTCAATACCGGGAGCCAAGGTGGTTGGAATTGATATAGAAAAAATATTTGGCTTAACCTTTGGCCTGGCCTTTATGGTTACTGCCTTCAGCGGGGTCATGCTGGCTACAAAATTTTTCATGAATCCTAATATTGGCTGGGATTGGATGGTCAAAGGTTTTGTTATAGTATGTTTTGGCGGGCTTGGCAGTACAAGCGGGGCAATATTTGCAGCCCTGATCCTCGGTATTGTTGAAGCGCTTACAACTCTTTATTTCGGTCCCAGCTGGGTTTGGCCGATCTGGTTTATTATATTTATTGTAGTTTTACTGGTGCGTCCGCAGGGAATCCTTGGCGGCAGGAGTTGATCGAATGACATTAAAACCTTTAAACAATAAGATTAATTATAATTACATACTGGCGCTGTTAAGTATAGTATTTCTTGCCATGTTCCCTTTCATCGGCGCTACCAGCTACATGATGCACCTCTTTATCCTGTTCTTTATCTGGGCAGTTGTCGCTGCTTACTGGAATTTACTGATCGGTTACGTGGGAATTTATTCGCTCGGTAATATTGCATTCCTGGCTATTGGAGGCTACACATCCGGTATCCTCTCAAAGACTTATGGGTTGCCGCCTCTTTTCACCATAATAATAGGCGGTATAGTGGCCTGCGTAACAGTAACTCTATTTTTAGGCCTGCCGGCGCTGCGCCTTCGTGGTATATACATAGCCCTGCTTACGCTAATTTTTGCCAGCATGTTGCCATCACTGCTTACCCAAACCCGCGACATTACCGGCGGGGGTATGGGCCTGCACGGTATACCGGGCTTTCTGCCCGGCATTCAGAGGATCCATACCTATTATTTCTGCTTTGTCTTTTTTATTCTAGCCCTGTACATAATTTACCGTATTATTCATTCAAAAACCGGGTTGGCCTTTATTGCCTTACGTGACTCAGAAGACTTTGCTTCTACCCTTGGAATTAGTCGTTACAAGGAAAGGCTAAAGGTTTTTGCCATATCATCTTTCATGACCGGGATTGCAGGCGGTTTCTATGTGCACAGTTTGGGTGATATTTCCCCGACAACCCTTGGCATAGAACCATTCCTGCTTGCCCTGGCAATGATCCAACTTGGTGGGGTGGGTACTTTTCTGGGGCCGGTTATCGGGGCCGCAGCAATTATCTTCGGTAATGAATACCTGCGTTTAGCAGGCACCCTGCG
>SLQM01000073.1 GCA_007131435.1 Syntrophomonadaceae bacterium | reverse complement strand
GCCTGTTGGGGCATCAATGGATTAGCGCTGCTCAACAGTTTCACCTCCAAGGGCTTTTATCGCCTGCACAATATCAAGGTTAACCGGGCAGCTGCGCAGGCAGCGCCCGCAGCCGACGCAGGCAATTTCAGCGTATACTTCAGGGTAATACTGCAGCTTGTGCATGAAGCGCTGCCTTACCCTTTCCTTGCGGCCGGGCCTCGGGTTATGGCCGCCGGCCATTTCCGTGAAGTGGCCATACATGCAGCTGTCCCAGCAGCGGAAACGTTCGCCTTCTTTTTCGTGGCCGAAATCTTCCACATCGAAGCAGTAGCAGGTGGGGCAGACATAGGTGCAGACCCCACAGCTAAGGCAGCTTTTGTAAAGTTTATCCCAGGCCGGATCTTCAAAGCGATCCTTCAAATTTTCAGCCAGGCCATCCAGCTTCAGGTTAAAATCTGCAGTCTCTACTTTCTTGGACTCAAAAGCCTGGCCATTGGCATCCTGCAGCAAATTGCCGGCGCCCTTTAGCAGGCTTTCACCTTTTTCAGTCATCGCCTCCAGCAACAAAGTCCCGTTATCCAGGCGGGCCATCACGTCTGCCCCCGGGGCGCTTGCCGGATCTATATCAAAAACATTACAGAAACAGAAAGGATCGGGTTCGGTGCAGGAAAGGGCAACTACGGTGGTATTATCACGGCGCTTCTTATACAAGGCATCCGCCGGATCCTGGTCGATAAAAACCCGGTCCAGCATTTCGATTGCCTTCAGGTCGCAGGGGTGCACGCCAAATGCAGTTACCTCACCGTTATCCTCAGCTTCAGAAAGCTCTAACTGCTGCCCGCTGCAGCGATAATGGAGGTAAGTTTCCTCGCGTGGCAAAAATATGTCTTTTGGAGACACCGCGATGTTTACCGCATCAAGGTTTACCTCGTCGCCCTCCGACCAGGGCTTGAATAACACTACCGGGCCATCCTGGACAGGAAGGTACAGCGGGCCCGTTTCTGAAAGGTGAGCCCAAAGTTCGGGTAGCTTGTCCCTTGAAATTGTTTTTTTCATATTATCCACCTCACTTTTCAGAAAAGGCTGCCGGGTCATCAGGCCGGTAGGTTAAAAGCGGAGGTTCAAGTTCCGCATCAAGGCCGGCTTCATAATCTCCGTACAGCTGGTTAATATCTTTGGTTAATTTGCGGTTCAGCTCCTGCAGGGGAATATCAACGGGGCAGGCCCTCTCGCATTCGCCGCAGTCAATGCAGCGTCCAGCACCGTGGTAAGCGCGAACCAGGTGGAACATAAAGTTTTCACTCGCCTGGTAGGCGCGGCCCTGCCAGCGCGGATTCTGCTGTTCAACAAAACACTCGCGGCAGCTGCAGAAGGGACAGGCCTGGCGGCAGGCGTAGCAGCGCAGGCAGCGGGAAAGTTCTTTTTCCCAGTAGCTGTATCTTTCTTCAGCTGACATCTCTTCCAGTTTTTCAATAGCTGTAAATTTTTCCGGTGCTTCCTTCTTGCCGACCGGAGATAAGAGCAGTTGATCGTAAACCACCGGGTCGGGATATATGCAGTCCCGGCATTTGTCCGCTAAGAGATCGTCGCGGTCAGCGCTCTTTTCACCATCTGCAGTTTTGATAGTTACCTTGCCGTTCTGCTCAATGATCCCTTCGGGAGCAGCCTCTGCAACTTCGGCCAGCCGATCATAATCAAGCATCCCGGGGCAGGGCAACCCGTAAAGGGTAACCCGGTCACGCACAACCATGTTGTCCTGCAAAAGGCGGTTAAACGCCCTGGCGTCACAACCTTTAACCAGCACTCCAACTTTCTGGAAATCTTTTAATTCATCCAGCAGGTACCTGCTGAGATTGATCGCGCAAAAAGAATCCCAGGTCAGTTTCTCAAGATCTTCTTCCGTCCGGGCAAACAAGGGCCGTGATTGCCACCAGTAGTGGCCCTTCTCCCAACCGAGCAGCAGATCGATGCGCCCGCCCAGCAGATCCTGACTTACAGCTTCACGTATTTTTTTCAGGTTCTCTACGTTATTTTCTGCCATCGGGCATCCCTCATCTTTCTGTTCGGCCCGAGGGCCTTTATTTTGTTCGTCATCGCTGTCATCTCCTCGGCGAACTTGTCACCTTCGGAACTTGATATCCAGCGTACTTCAAAGCGCTCCGGTTCGAAACCGGCAAATTCAACGAGGCGTTTAAAGGCAGAAAGCCTGCGGCGTCCATGATAGTTGCCGGTGCTGTAGTGACAATCACCGGGATGGCAGCCTGCCACCAGGACTCCATCTGCGCCGCGCTGGAAAGCGCGCAAAATAAACATGGGATTGATTCTGCCGGAGCAGGGCACCCTGATAACTTTCACGTTAGCAGGGTAGCTCATCCTGCTTGTTCCGGCCAGGTCTCCGCCGGCATAACTGCACCAGTTACAGCAGAATGATACAATCAGGGGCTCTTTGCCGGCAGATGTTTCGTTTACCGCTGTAGACATATTGCATCCACCTCCGCCAGGATTTGTTCATTACTAAAGCCTTTCTGGTTAATTGAACCCGAACGGCAGATTGCCGAGCAGGAACCGCAGCCCTGGCAAAGGGCCGGGTTAACCTCTGCAACTGTCCGCTTCAGCGTTCCGTCACCGTAGCGCTCTTCAATTTCTTTTGCGTCAATTGCCGTATAGGGGCATACTGCCACGCAGTGCAGGCAGCCGGAACATTCAGCTTCATCAACTTCAGCAGTGCAGGCTTCTCCCTGCAGCATCTCCTTGGAGAGCAGGCCGACAGCCTTTACCGCTGCAGCGCTGGCCTGGGCCACCGTATCAGGAATATCTTTCGGAGTCTGGCAGGCGCCTGCAATAAAGATTCCCGCCGTATGGGTTTCAACCGGTTTCAGCTTGGGGTGCGCTTCATTGAAGAAGTTGTAACTATCCGTGTTAATGCCAATTTTTCTACCCAGTTCGGGGGCATCGGCCCTGGCAATCGAAGCGGCAGAGAGGACTACCATATCGGCCTTGATATCTACTACCTTACCGCTCAGCGAATCAACCCCGTGCACTACCAGGTGGTCGCCTTCGGGGAAAATCTTGCCGACCTGTCCTCTCAGGTAAGCAACATCATATTCTTCTGCAGCGCGGCGCTGGAATTCTTCGTATCCCTTGCCGGCCGTGCGGACATCGATATAAAAGACATAGCTCTTGGCATCGGGCAGCTTTTCCTTTAAGAGGATAGCCTGCTTGGCCGTAAACATACAGCAGATCTTGGAGCAGTAATTCATGCCCCGCGCCTTGTCACGTGACCCGACGCACTGGATGAAGACCACTTTTTTAGGCGGCTTGCCGTCTGAAAGGCGGACCACCTTGCCGCCGGTGGGACCGGAAGCATTAAACAGGCGCTCAAATTCAAGCCCGGTTAAAATATCGGGATGCTGGCCGTAGCCATACTCACCATAAATTGAAGGATCCATCTGGTCAAAGCCGGTGGCTACTACTATCGCCCCGTAACGGCGCTCGATTATTTCATCCTGCTGTTCATAATCGATAGCCTGCGGCGGGCACTCTTTTTCGCAAATCTGGCAGCGCCCCTTGCGGAAATAGAGGCAGGTTTCCTTATCGATGACCGGCACCATGGGCACCGCCTGGGCAAATGGAACGTAGATTGATTTTCTTTTTGCCAGGCCCATTTCAAATTCCGAGGGAGCCTTTGCCGGGCATTTTTCCCAGCAGATACCGCAGCCGGTGCACTTGACCGGATCGACATAGCGGGCTTTTTGCTTGATTTTTACATCAAACTGGCCGACAAAGCCGTTGACCTCTTCCACCTCGGCATAGGTAATTAGGTTAATGTTCGGGTGCTGGGCCGCCTCAACCATTTTCGGGGTGAGGATACAGGCAGAGCAGTCCAGGGTGGGAAAGGTTTTCTCCAGCTGGGCCATCCGCCCGCCGATGCTCGGTTCCCGTTCGACAATATCAACGGGGTAGCCGGCTTCGGCTATATCGAGGGCAGCCTGGATTCCGGCGATACCACCGCCGATAACCAGCGCTCTTTTCTCAACCTCAAGTTTGGGCGCTTCAAGCGCTTCGTTCAGGGCAACTTTGGCTGCTGCTGCCCTGAGCAGGGCAATCGCTTTCGGGGTTCCTTCTTCCATATCCTTGTGAACCCAGGAGCAATGCTCCCGGATATTGGCCACTTCAAGCAGGTAGGGATTAAGCCCCGCTTCGGCAGCTGCCTTGCGAAATGTATTCTCGTGCATCCTGGGGGAACAGGTGCCGACCACTACCCGGTCAAGATTGTTATCTTCGATCGCTTTCTTGATGATATCCTGTCCCATTTCTGAGCAGAGATAACGGTATTCGTCCACATGAACCACTCCGGGGAAATTGCGGGAAGCTTCAATCGTCTGGTCTATGTTAACCGTTCCTGCGATATTTGACCCGCAGTGGCAAAGAAATACTCCTGTTCTGGGCAAGTTTCCTACCTCCCTTACTTGTTATATTTTCTGAACCCGCTGACCAGGGCCTGCTGCGGCAGCTTTTCAAGCTGCTCGGGGGTCAGGTCTGCGGGGCCGAATTTATTTCCTTCACGCTTGCGGAGCACTGTCAGGCGGACTCCTTCCATCATCCGCGCCAGGTCCAAATCGCGCGGGCAGCGGGCAGCACAGGTAAAACAGCTGGCGCAAATCCAGGGGGTTTTACTATTGGAGAGCTCTTCTTCCAAACCCATCTGCAGGTAGCGAATTACCTGGTGGGGAAGCAGATCCATAGCCGCTGTTACCGGACATGCCGCACTGCACTTGGCGCACTGGTAACAATCTGCAGGATCCTGGCCGCTTTGCGCCTTCATTTCATCTATTAAACGGCTTCCTTCATTACTTGCTGTCACTGGCGACACGCCTCCTCTCCTTGGCTTCGGCCATCAGCTGTTTGTACTGTAAGCCCAACGCTTCTGCCAACAGTTCACTGAAATAGTAAACCTGAACAGGCTCTTTTCCGTCATCAGCAGCACAATTTTCAAGATTGTAACGGCATAGCGGGCAGGCAGTGATCAGGGCTTCCGCTCCGGCATTGCGTGCTGACTGAAGGATTTTTGCCACCGTATCGCGGGCTACTCCCTCTTCAGTTACAGAAAGATAAGCTCCGCAGCATTCAGTGCGGTAGGGGCTTTTAACCACCTCTGCACCGAGCGCCTTAATAAAATCTTCCATGATCGTCGGGTTTTCCGGATCATCAAACTGCATTACTTTTGAAGGGCGCAGCAAAAGACAGCCGTAGTAAGCGGCAACCTTTTTCCCTTCAAGCGGTTTTTTGATCATCTCTGCCAGCTTATCAAAGCCGAGATCGTCGCGCAGCACTTCCAGGAAATGAAGAACACGTCCTTCTCCCTTGTACTCAATTTCCAGGTAGTCAGTAACTTTATCACGGGCTTCTTCGTTGCGCTGCATCAGCTCCTGGGCCCGTTTTAAAACATGGTGACAGGCTGCACACAGAGAAACCAGCGGTTCGCCTTCTGCGGCCGCCAGGGTGCGGACAGGCGAGAGCAGCGAGATCAGTTCATCCTCGTACAGAGGGTAAACTGCGCCACAACACTGCCATTCTTCCAGCTCCACAAGTTCAATACCAAGGGCACTGGCAGCTGCCATGGTGGTGTTCTCCATATTCTTAGCCTGTCCTTTAAGGGTACAACCGGGGAAATAACGATAGCGCACTTCTAAGCGCACCTCCTTATATTGGGCAGGTTTTTGAGCTACCCGGATAAGTTCGACACATGGTCATTTAACACCTTTATAAAAATTAAAATAATTATTATAAATATTAGAATAGGATGGTCCGGGAGGAAATCGGGAGGATGTTTAAGATTACTTGTTATCTTTTGACCAGAAGAAACTGTTAAGCAGGGCTGAGCGGCATTTATCGCGTAAATCGGGATAGCGTGCAATAAGCTGATTAAAGAGCTGTTCCATTTCCGCACGCTTAGTTGATCCGCTGATCGGGCAGGGGTTCTCGGACAGGGGAAGATGTTCCCTTTTTACCAGGGAAGCAAGGGTACTTTCCGGCAGCAGAATCAGGGGGCGAATCAGGTGCAGGTCAGTTCTGTCTAGATAGGTAACAGGTTTAAAGGTCCCCATTTGACCGGTATAGATCAGGTTCATCATGAAGGTTTGAATGGCATCATCAATATGGTGGCCCAGGGCAACCTTATTACAGCCCAAAGCCAGGGCAGCCTGGTGCAGGGCGCCGCGGCGCATATTGGCGCAGAGGGCGCAGGGGTTTTTCT
>SLQM01000144.1 GCA_007131435.1 Syntrophomonadaceae bacterium | reverse complement strand
TTATTTCCTGGGCGATATTCCTCCAACCGGTGCCCTGGAGGTGGATAACCCTTCCATCTATTTTGGCGAACTGACTGATGATTATGTAATTATCAACACTGCGACACCTGAATTCCATTATGCAACGGCAAGCGATCTTAACGAATTTACTTTTTATGAGGGTGATGCAGGTATTCCCCTGCAGAACATTTTGCGCAGGGCCCTTTTAGCTTTGAAGTTCGGTGAGTATAGAATATTAATATCAAATGAGCTCAGCGGCGATAGCCGGATCTTGTTTGATCGCAACATACATGAAAGGGTGCGTAAAATAGCGCCTTTCCTGCGCTACGACAGCGATCCCTATATTGTGGTTAATGACGGGCGCCTATTTTGGATCCAGGATGCCTATACGGTGACCAGCAGTTACCCCTATTCGGCTCCTTATGGAAACATAAATTATATCCGCAACTCAGTGAAAGTTGTAATCGATGCTTACCACGGGACAGTTAACTATTACATAATTGATCCCGATGATCCGCTGGTTCAAACTTATGCCGAGATATTCCCGCAGATGTTTTCACCGATAGAAGAAATGCCTGAGGGTTTAATGGGGCACCTGCGTTATCCCGAAGATCTGTTTAACCTGCAGGCCCAGATTTTAACCCTTTACCATATTACAGATCCCAATGCGTTTTATACCAGGGAAGACCTCTGGGCAATTCCCTTTGAGCAGTCATTCGGCCAGGAACAGTTGATGGAACCCTACTATACAATCCTGCAGCTGCCGGGTTACGATGAGCCTGAATATGTTTTAATCCTGCCCTTTACCCCGGACCAGCGTAATAATATGATTGCCTGGATGGTCGCCCGCTGTGACCAGCCAAACTACGGCAATGTTGAAATATTCAACTTCCCGCGGGAAAGGGTTATCCTGGGACCGAAGCAAATTGAGAACAGGATTGACCAGAGCACGGAGATTTCCGAGCAGTTTACCCTCTGGGGCCAGGCCGGTTCCCGGGTTATCAGGGGCAACCTCCTGGTGCTGCCAATCAATGACTCCCTGCTATACGTCGAGCCCATTTTCCTGGAAGCAGAAAGGGGAGGTTTGCCTGAACTGGCCCGGGTTATCGTGGTTTACGATGAAACGGTGGTTATGGAAAGCACCCTGGAAATGGCCTTAATCCGGATCTTTGGGGCGCTGGATGCCTTACCGCCCGATCTTGATCCCGACGAGATTCCCGATGAAATGCCTGAAGACCTGCCGGAAGATCTTCTTCCTCCAGACGATGATGAGCTGCCGGTGATCGATGACGCAGAGCTGGTTGAACTGATCCGTGCTGCCCAGCAGGCCTATGAAGAAGCCCTGCAGGCGCAGCAGCAGGGTGACTGGGCTGGTTACGGCGAAAAGATCCAGGAACTTGAAAGAATTTTAAGCGACCTGGAAAGACTCGCACGTTAAGTAAATATAGTATAGCCTTACCGATAACGGACATTACCGGTTACGTCACAGGTAATAGCAGCGGTTCAGCTTCAGGATTCCGCTTTGGCTGCCCTCGAGACGCGTCATCCGTGACTTGGCTCTCGGCGGCCTGCGTCCGTGCAGGCCGGCCTGCTCCAGCCTTTGCTTCACCTGCTATTATCACTGTGACTTCACAATGGTAATTACCCTTATCGGTAAGGCAATTGGGCGAGGAGCGGAAACTGAACTGCTGTACTTCCAGTCTGAACGATCAGGGAGTATAGATTCTTTGATATTCATGATAATTTAACATCAGGAGGGTTAGCTCTTGCAGGCTGAAGCTTATATAGTCTATACCGATGGTGCATGTTCGGGAAATCCCGGCCCGGGAGGCTGGGGGGCGGTTATCAGGCGCGGTGAACTGGAAGAAGAAATTTCCGGCGGCGAGCAGCTGACCACAAACCAGCGCATGGAACTAAGGGCCGCCGTGGAAGCGCTGAATAAAATTCCTGCGGGGGAAAAAGTGAAGCTCCACAGTGACAGCGCTTACCTGGTCAACTGCTTTAACCAGGGCTGGATAGAAAAATGGCAATATAATGGCTGGGTTACCAGTAAAGGTGAGCCGGTTCAAAACCGCGAGCTGTGGGAACAGCTGCTTGAACTAGCGGAAAAACTCGAAATAGAGTGGGTGAAAGTCAAAGGCCACAGCACAGATCAACTTAATCAAAAATGCGATCAATTGGCCCGTGATGCAATACCCGATGGTCAACCCAAAGGGGAAGATGATATTTTACAAAAAGTAAAAAGTTCTGCTTCTAACCAGGGAATTACAGTTGATGTTAAAGAGTCGCGCCGGATGGCTGTTTTGACCGGTGGTGGAGATTGCCCGGGCCTGAATGCTGTAATCAGGGCAGTAGTTAAAGGAGCAGCTTATAAATACAGCTACCAGGTAGTTGGTTTTAATAACGGGTTCAAAGGCCTGGTGGAAAATGATGGTTATGTAATTGACGATTACACAGTTTCCGGTATATTAAACCGTGGTGGAACTATCCTGGGCACATCAAACAGGGATAATCCCTTTGACTACCGTCCTGAAGGTTCAGATTATACAAAAACGGGTGAAGACCGCTCTGCAAGTGCTATAAATAACTTAAAAAACCGCGGCATAGAATGCCTGGTTGTTATCGGTGGTGACGGAAGCTTACTTCTCGCCCATCGGTTCAGTGAACTTGGAGTGCCGATAATTGGTATACCGAAAACAATCGATAACGATCTTCCTGCAACAGATGTAACCTTCGGCTTCGATTCTGCAGTAACAACTGCAACCGAGGCAATTGATAAAATTCACACCACTGCAGAATCACATCACAGGGTGATGGTTGTTGAAGTAATGGGCCGCTATGCAGGCTGGATTGCTCTGGAGGCCGGTATGGCCGGTGGAGGCGATATTATCCTGATCCCCGAGCTCCCTTTTCAATATTCATGTATTGTAGATAAAATTATGGATCGCCGCAGCAAGGGTAAAAAGTTCAGTATTATAGTGGTTGCCGAGGGAGCTCACCCCAAGGGAGAAGAACCACTATACAAGCAAAAGGGAAGTGTCAAACGTTTGGGCGGAATAGGTGAGCAGGTGTCCCGCGAAATAGAGAGGCGGACAGGAATGGAAAGCAGGTCTACTGTTCTTGGGCACCTCCAGAGGGGCGGCAGCCCAACTTCTTATGATCGGATTCTTGCAACCCGCTTTGGGGTTAAAGCTGTAGAGCTGTTCCATGAAAAAAGGTATAACAGGATGGTCTGCATCAGGGGTAACAGCATAGAATCAGCGCTGCTTGCAGAAGCAGTAAAGGGAACGAGAAGAGTGGATCCTGAAAGTGAAAAGGTGAAAACCGCTATAGCTGTTGGTACATCATTTGGGTGCCCAATAGGCTAAATGGCTGGTGGAATTGTTAATATTAAGTATACAACCAATACTGAAAATAAAAGCATAAAAAGTCCCGCTAAAAGATCTAACCTGCCCATGTGCAGGGTTTTCATTTTTGTCCTGCCTTTGCCCCCGCTGTAACTTCTTGCTTCCATGGCAACAATTAGCTCTTCAGCTCTTTTGAAGGCATTAATAAATAAAGGCAGGAATACGGGAAACAGGTTTCTTGTTTTTTGAATAAAATTGCCCCTGTCAAAAGCAACCCCCCTTGCCATCTGGGCTTTAATAATTTTATCCAGCTCCTCTGCCAGGATTAGAACAAAGCGCAGGGCTATAATCATTGTCATGACCAGTTCCTGTGTAGGCAAACCTATTTTCTTTAAAGGGTTCAGCAGGCTTTCCAGCCCGTCAGTTAAGCTGACTATAGATGTTGTCAGGGTTAGGATTGTAGTAACTGTAAAAAGAAACAATACCCGCATACTGATCAGGTTTCCCATGTGCAGGCCTGCGTCTGTTGCGCTAAAAATCCACCATGAAAAAATAACGGTTGCACCTGGTGTGGAATAAAGAAAAAGCTGGAAAATCCACATCAGCAGCAGAATAGGCAGCATAGGTTTTAAGCCACAAAATGCGTATCCGGGAGGAATAGTCGCTATAATCAAAATAGCTATGATTAATATAAGGAATAAAACATAGGCCAGGTAAGATTTAATGAATAGCAGAAGTGTTATTAATAAGGCGGTTGCAACGATTTTTGTTCTTGGATCCAGGGTGTGAATAAGCGTATTGCCTGGCAGGTATACTCCGAGGGTGATGTTTTTAGTCAGCTCCATCAGGCATCCACCTGCCCTTTCTGCAGGCTTGCTGCAATAGCATGTACAGCCTGGTCGATACTTAAAATTGCTCCTGGAAGGTTAAAACCAGCTTCAATCAGCCTGGTTGTGATGTTCATAACTTCAGGTAGTTCCAGGCCAATATCTATAAGCTTGCGGGCATGTAAAAAAACCTCACCTGTTTGATCATCGAATAGCACCTGCCCCTGGTTCAGGACTATTATCCGTTCGGCCAGGGCAGCGATTTCATCCATGCTGTTTGAGATGTAAATAGTTGTAATTTCTTGTTCATGGTGCAATTTCTTTATTACATTAATTATTTCCTTACGGCCGCCGGGATCAAGCCCTGCAGTAACATCGTCCAAAATCATTATTTGCGGTTTACAGGCTAGTACACCTGCTATCGCAGCCCTTCTTTTCTGCCCCCCGCTTAGAGCAAAGATGTCGCGCTTGTTAAAAGTATCATAATCCAAGCCTACCTGGGCCATCGCCTCGAGAACCCGGTTTTCTATTTCTTTTGGGGGCAGGTTCTGGTTACGGGGGCCGAATGCAATATCTTCACCAACAGTAGGTTCAAAAAGCTGGTAGTCGGGATTTTGGAAAACATAGCCTACATTATGGCGCAGTTTAACCAGGTCGGCTTTTTTTTCAGCTAAATCCACACCATTAACGATAACCCTGCCCTGGTCTGGTACTAAGAGGGCATTGAAATGCTGAGCCAATGTTGTTTTTCCGGCCTGTGTAGGCCCAATTATGCCGACAAATTCTCCATCATTGATTTTCAGGTTTATATTACTCAGCACCTGCTTCTCAAATGGTGTGCCTTTTTTATAGCTATATGAAAGATTGTTTACTTCAATTGGCATAAGCTTTTTATAAGCTCCTCGGCATTAATTGTTTTTCTTGGAATCCTGATCCCTTGCTTCCGCAGTCCTTCGGCAAGTTTGGCCGATACTGGAAAATCAAGCCCTAGATTAATTATTTTTTCTTCACTGTCAAAAACCTCTCTTGGAGAACCTTCCATTTTGATTTCACCCATATCCATTACAATCATGCGATCACAATGTGTTACTTCTTCCATAAAATGAGTTAGCAGAACAATAGTGATTCCTTCTTCACGGTTGAGCCTTAAAGCATTTTTAATCACTTCGCGCCTGCTGCGGGGATCAAGATGAGCTGTAGGTTCATCCAGGACAATACAGCGAGGCTTCATGGCCAGGACTCCGGCAATTGCGACAAGCTGTTTTTGTCCCTCAGATAGCTGGTTAAGCGATTCATATTGTAAATTTTTAAGGTTAAGGGTTTTTAAGGCCCAGTCAACCCTTCTTCTAATCTCTTCCGCCGGAAGCCCTAAGTTTTCGGGGCCGAAAGCGATATCTTCCTCTACAATACTGCTCACTAACTGGTTGTCAGGGTTTTGAAATACCATTCCAACCTGTCTGCGAATTGAAGCCACATTGCATTTATCAGAAACAGAAAGCCCGTCAACTTCCACTGAACCGCTCACAGGTGTTAGCAGGCAGTTGAAATGGCGGGCAAGTGTAGATTTTCCTGAACCGTTTCGGCCGGTAATTGCCAGTAGCTCACCTTCGAACACTTTCATGGTTATGTCCTTCAGGGCGGCAACTTCATTGCCGCTTCCGGCCCGGTAACTATATGATAAATTTGCGACTTCAATTAGCGGATTCAAAATAAGACAGCTCCCCGGAGTGGGTTAATTATTCTTCAGTTGTCCTGATTCGCTGTATGCCTTTTACCAGTATAACTGTTAAAATTGCTGCAACAACCATCTCTGGCAAACCATGTAAAAGACCGATTGAAACCGATACTTCGGAAGGCAGATAGCCTCTCCAGGTAGCCATACCTAAAACAAGAACTGTATTTGTTGCAGAGCCAAAAGCGCCGGCAAGAATACAAGCCAGAACGGTGTTAATATTTTTTGTGGAGTAATATACAAGGTAAGATACTATGCCGATAAAAAGCCTGGGGAAAATAGACACCAATGGGTCGGCAAAAAATGGCGCACCGGGCTGCAAAAAGCTGAATAGGCCAAAGATTAT
>SLQM01000245.1 GCA_007131435.1 Syntrophomonadaceae bacterium | reverse complement strand
GCGATATAGTATCTGAGCCGCTCTATATTTACGGGGAGGGGAATAAGAAAGAGCGCTGGGAAAAAGCCGCTGAGCTGCTAAAAGTAGTTGACCTGGAAGATTATGTTTTAAATCGCTATCCTCACCAGTTCAGCGGGGGACAGCGTCAGCGGATTGGTATAGCCCGTGCTCTTGCGCTCAATCCATCCTTTATTGTTTGTGATGAGCCAGTATCGAGCCTTGATGTTTCTATCCAGGCGCAGGTGATGAACCTATTGCAGGATTTGCAGCAGGAATATCATTTAACTTACCTGTTTATCTCTCACGATTTAAGCGTAATTAAACATATTAGCGACCGAATAGCAGTTATGTATTTGGGTAAGTTAGTTGAGCTTACAGATTCAAATAAATTGTTTGAAAATCCTGCACATCCTTATACTAGAGTGTTGTTATCGGCAATCCCGGATCCTTTCGTGGAAAAGAAAAGAATTATTCTGGAAGGAGATGTTCCCAGCCCAACAGAAGTTCCGCCTGGTTGCCCTTTTCACGAGCGTTGTTACATGGCTGAAGAAATTTGCAGCAGAGAAGTCCCGGACTTTAATGAAATAGAAAGCGACCATTATGCTTCATGCCATTTTGCTAAAAAAACTATCTCAGAATATAGATCACCTATTAAACAGTAATAAGCAGCTATCCACTTAATTATGGGTAGGGATCCTAAATTATCAATAAGAGACTGAAAGATGAGAGGAGGGGAAAGGATAGATAATAAGGCAAACAGGTTAATATCAAATGGGGAAGAACTTACTGAAAGGAGCTGTAAGATAAATGAATATTGACTGGTTAAAGAAAAGTAGTGTTTTACTTGTAGCATTTTTGTTGGTTATCGGTTTAGTTTTTATCACAGGCTGCCAGGCGGACCCTGAAGAAGTTGTGGATGTAGGTGATGAACCGGCTGAAGAGGAACCGGTAGATACGGGTGAACCGCAGTTTGGTGGTACACTAAGACATGCAATGTCAAGTGACATAAGCACAATTAGCCCATATATCACTGAGTGGCAGGCTCACGAAGTTACCCGCAATGTAGTAGAAGGGCTTTTAACAGTTGATGAAGGTTTAAAAATCCAGCCTGGTTTGGCTAAAGAATATGAAGTATCAGAAGATGGGATGGTTTATACTTTCTATCTTCACGAAGGAGTATTGTTCCATAATGGGCAGGAGATGACTGCAGAAGATGTGGTTTACTCTTTTGAGAAGATGATGGAATCACCTATAGCTGGCAATTTCGATGTAGTCTCAGGAGTGGAGGCTATAGATGAGTATACAGTCCAGATTACAACCTCTGAAGTATCGGGACCCTTCCTGATGAATATTGCACACCCTTATACTGCGGCAATTATACCGAACGGTATTATTGAAGAGCAGGGTGGTGAGTTAGAACATCTTATCGGAACAGGTCCTTTTGAATTTGTGGAATGGGTTCCTGACCGCCATGTACACATAGCCCGCTTCGATGATTACTGGGGTGGGGTAGGTGAGCCAAGCGGTACTTATGGTGAGAAGGTGGCTTATCTTGATGAAGTATATTTTGTTCCCACAGCAGAAGTTGCTTCCCGGATGGTAGGCTTAGAAACCGGTGATCTTGATATTGCTTTCATACCGGGGAAAGAAATTGACAGGCTGGTTGAACAGCCGCACCTGGAAGCTGCAATGACAGGCCCGACTTACGAATTCTGGAACTACTGGTTTAACGTTGGCCGGGCGCCATTTGATGATATTAATTTCCGTAAGGCAGTTGTCCATGCTATTAATCGAGAAGATATCCTGATGGCAGCAGCGGACGGTTTTGGAGCAGTAGTCAACTCTCCATATTCATCTATATCAGCGTGGTATACTCCTGAACATGCCCTTGAGTGGGAACATGATATGGATAAAGCTATGGAATACCTGGAAGCATCCAGCTATAACGGTGAAAAGGTTTACATTACCACCTTTTCCGGTTACACGGCCATGGATCGTATGGGAGTCATTGCCGAAAGTGTTCTGCAGGGTATGGGCATTGATGCCGAGCTGCAGTATATGGAATGGTCAGCGCTTTTTGATAGTTTCTGGAACGGTGATTACCACATGCTCTGTTACGGATACGGAGCATTCCCCGATCCGGATGCATGGTATTATACAAGGCTTCACAGCGCACAAAATACCTGTAACTGGGTAAATGCTGAATTTGATGCATTGGTAGAGGAAGCGAGGCAAACTGTTGACTTTGAAACACGCAAGGCGCTTTATGCCAGGGCACAGGAGATTGTAATAGAAGAATTGCCAACCCTGCCGACCATTTCAGAAGAATATGTTTATGTTCATAACGCAAGGATAAATGATTTTGATCCTTGGAATGCTGTTTTCACCAGGTATTATAATGTCTGGGTTTCTGAATAAAGACTAAAAGACCACAACCAAAAAGACGCATGCTAAACTGAAGGGGGTAGCCGCTCAGCGGCTACCCCTGATTTATAAGTAAGATAATCCAAATAAAGTTAGAATTATATAGGTTTATAGACCGAGATATGACTGGCGAACTGTTTCATCTTTCATCAGTTCAGCGCTTGTACCTTCGGTGACAATTTTACCATGTGATAAAATGTAATTGCGGTCAGCCATAGCAAAGGTCATGCTTACGTCCTGCTCAACAAGCAATATGGTCATACCCGATGCCTGTATTTCCTTAATCTTGTCAAATACCAGTTGCTTTACCTGGGGGGCCAGGCCTGTAGAAGGTTCATCAATACATAGCAGCAGAGGCTTGACCATCATTGAGCGACCGATGGCAAGCATTTGCTGTTCCCCGCCGGATAGGGTTCCGGAGATCTGGTTGCTGCGTTCCTTTAGAACGGGGAAAATATTGTAGACATCTAAAAGGTTTTCATGAACCATTTTTTTATCAGTAACCAGGTATGCGCCAGCCATCAGGTTCTCAAAAACCGACATTTCTGTAAATGGGCGTCGCCTTTCGGGGCAGTGAATAAGACCTTTTTTAACAATATCATGGGGTGGAAGATTAATAACCTCTTCACCGTTAAAGCTAACGCTGCCCTCAATCTTGATATCTCCGTAACGGGTTCCTTTTAAAGTTTCACGTTCCCAGCGCACAAGACCGGTAATGGTGCGGATAAAAGTTGATTTACCGGCTCCGTTAGGGCCTACCAGGCTGACCAGTTCGCCACTTTCAACAGAAATACTGACATCATTTAAGATCATTGCCGTATCGTAAGAGACAGTCAGGTTTTTTACTTCAAGCATCAATTAGACCACCTCCTTGCCGATGTATGCTTCAATGACATCTTCATTTTTAATTATTTCCTCGGGTGTTCCAACGGCCAGGACCTTGCCGAAATGCATAACTATTACCCGGTCCACAATTTTCATTAACTCTTGAAGTTTGTGTTCAATAATAATCATGGCAGCTCCTTCGCTGTGCAGTCGGCCAAAGCGCCCGCCTTTATGCAGCCGGCGGACCGACTTGGCCATCAGCTCAGTTTCCGTGGGTGTAAGACCCCCGAAAGGTTCATCAAGGATCAACAATTCAGGTTCTGTCGCGATTGCCCTGGCAACTTCCAGGCGTTTTAGGTCCCCCTGGGAGAGGCGTGAGGCCGGTTCCATGGCCAGGTCCGATATGCCGGCAAATTCTAAGGCATCCATGGCCCTTGCTTCCACCCTTTTAACCCATTCACCCCGTCTCGAAGTGCGCGGCCCCAGGCAGGGAACCATTACATTGGCAATAATCGGCAGACGGCGGAAAGGGCGGGTGGTTTGAAAAGTTCCGGCGATTCCTTCACTGACGATATTCCAGGTTTTCATGTTAGTAATATCCTTGCCTTTAAACCTGATTTTCCCACTATCTGGTCTGAGAATACTCATGATCAGGCGAACCATGGTAGTTTTTCCCGCACCATTGGGGCCAATTAAGCCAACCATCTCATCCCGGGCTACATGGAAGCTTACATCATTAATTGCCTTTAATCCGCCAAAGCTTTTAGATATGTTCTCGACTTCAAAAAAAGGTGTGGTCAACTCTAAACCTCCTCGTCATGCTCTTCTCGTAGCTCTCGCCTGGATATTTTCCCAACATCCGTTTTGGGAAGTTCACCGCGGAACTCTACTACCTTTGGAACTTTGTAGTGGGCCAGGTTTTCCTTACAGTAGTTCAGGATATCTTCTTCAGAAATCTTTCCACGTGCTTCAGGGTGAAGAACAACATTTGCTTTTATATACTGTCCCACCTTTGGATCGGGAACCCCTATAACTCCTACTGCCTTAATCTGGGGGTGTTTATACATTATTTCTTCAATTTCCCTGGCGAAAACAGAGTAGCCCTTGTATTTAATTAAGTCTTTAGCCCTGTCGTAGAAGATAAAGAAGCCATCTTCCTCCATCCGGACCAGGTCTCCTGTTCGCATAAACTGCATTCCATTAACATCAAGGAAAGCTTTTTTATTATCTTCGTCGCGGTTCCAGTAGCCTTGCATCATATTGGGTCCGTGAAGGATCATTTCCCCGGTTTCTCCGACAGGAAGAAATTCATCGGTTTCCGGGTCAATAATTGCTGCCGTAATATTGGGTAGGGGAAGGCCGAAAGACCCGGGCCGGCTGTTTCCCAGCGGATTGACATGGCTGACGCCGCTTGTTTCAGTCATACCATAACCTTCTGTAATTTCACTGCCCGTTCTTTTGGTCCAGCCCTCGAGAGTGGTGACATGCAGTGTATCTGCGCCGCAGGTGATCATTTTTAAACGCTTCCAGTTGACCCGATCGGTTTTTTCATATTCTTTAAGGTATTCAAAGAAAGTGGGGACGCCAAAAAAAGTACTGGCCCCGTATTTTTCCATGGAATAAAGGATATCGTCAATATCGGGGGTGGTGAAAAGAATTAAAGTTCCCCCAGTCAGCATGGTATTAAGCATTACAACTACCTGGCCGTAGATATGGTAAAAAGGCAGAAAAGCAAGGACTACTTCATTTCCTTCTTCAATAATCGGCCAGGATGCTTTAATTTGTGCCTGGCAGGCTGCGAGGTTACTGTGAGTAAGCATTACACCTTTCGGCTGGGCCGTAGTTCCGCCCGTGTAGGGGAGGGAGGCCAGGTCTTTTAACGGGTCTATCTCTACCTGCGGCAGGTTAGAGGATGTTTTTTTGATTAAATCTTTCATACGGTAAAAGCCTTCTTCTTCAGATATCTTTGGTGTAGGGACTTCGAGCTCGCTAAAAGCTTTCCGTAAAACGCTTTTACCAATCATGCGCCTGATAGTAGGAAGGTAGTCGCTTATACCGGTAAGAAATACGCGTTCGAGTTTAACACCTGTTTTAGCAATATTATCATAAAGGATGTCCTGGCAGATGATGGTGCGGGCTTCACTGTCTGTAAGCTGGTGTTTTACTTCGCCACTGGTATAAACGGGGCTGATTGGGGTTACAGTGCCTCCAAGTTTAAGGATGGCAAAATAGGCAATTATATACTGGGGGCTGTTGAGAAGATAAAGTGCAACTTTGTCACCTTTTACAACTCCCAGTTGGGATAGGGCCGTAGCAAAACGATTTACTTCATCCTGCAGATTTTTAAAGCTGATTTTGTTGCCATAAAAAATAACCGCCGTTTGGTTGGCGTATTTTTCAGCAGCCTCGTCAAAAAGCTTGACCAGTGATTTTTCTGGTACCTCTAATGTGTGAGGAACATCTTTGTGGTACTGATTCAACCAAGGCTTTGAAAGGTATGAACTTTTGTTATCCACTATAAATTGTAGCCCTCCTTTTTGGTTTTGATACATATTTCTAAATTACTTAATATTATAATAAAAAAGCCTTCGTTATACAATAAGAAAAATTAGTTTATTTGAAAAAATTAGACCTATTTAGAATATGGTTTAGATGTCAGGAGGAACCAGGGATAAATAAAAGCACGGGAGTTGTTCCCGTGCTTGAGGTTCATTTTAAATAGTATTGGCGAAATAGTCTATCCAGCAGTTGCATTGGTCAAGGCATGATTGTTAACCAAGGCTGCGTGTTGCCACTATGTTAATATCAGTATCTAGCAGGTTTTTGATAATTATATCGCCCATTTTTACCGGTCCCTGAATTTCTACTTTGTTTATTTCTTCCATTGCTTCATAGACCAGGTTTTTGGGCAGCGGCTTGCTTGTTTTTACCGGCAGCCTGGGCAGGGGGGTGTTATGAATGGCTACAGTTGATGTAAGCGTGCGGGTAGGGTTATAATATTCTTCGTATGCATAATCTTTACCCTTTTTACACTGAATGCTCCGAACCTTAAGCT
>SLQM01000038.1 GCA_007131435.1 Syntrophomonadaceae bacterium | reverse complement strand
GAGTTGTGCCTATGAACTGCTTCCTGTAGGCTGAAGCCATTTTTTCACCGAGTTTAATCATCTGCCGGCTGCGTTCGTCTTTGACCTGGGACGGCAAATGGCCGGGAAGGTTGGCAGCTTTAGTCCCCGGCCTTGAAGAATATTTAAAAACATGAAGGCTGCTGAAGCCTATGTTTTTAACCAGTTCCATGCTGCGCCTGTGGTGGCTTTCTGTTTCTCCTGGAAACCCAACGATAAGATCGGTGCTGAGAGAAAGCAGGGCTATCTCCTGCTTAAGCCATTTAGCAAGGTATAGATACTCTACCGGTTCATAGGGCCGGTTCATCAACCTTAAAATCTCTCCGTCCCCGCTCTGCAGGGGAATATGCAGGTGAGGGCAGATAATATCTGAATTGACGATCTCTTCAACAAGCTCCGAAGTAATATCTGAAGGTTCAAGCGAGCTAATCCTCAGGCGCACCAGGCCCTTCACACCCGCTAATTCCTTTAACAGGCAGGCCAGGGTAACATCATCTAAATCTGCGCCGTATAGCCCAAGGTGTACCCCCGTAAGCACAATTTCCCGGCAACCCGATTCTACCAAAGTATTTGCACGTTCTACCGCTTCTTCAGGAGGCAAACTGCGCAGTGGTCCCCGGACGCTAGGTACAATACAATAGCTGCAGTGCTGGTTACAGCCTTCCTGGACCTTCAGGAAGCCCCTGGTCCTTCCCCTTCTGCCTGCCTGCGGCAGCTTTTCAAAAACACTTTCTTCTCCATGAGCAGCAACCAGGTTTTTTCCAGAACCTTTTTCAATAGATTTAATCAAGGCAGGAAGGTTTTCCCGCGCCTGGTTACCGATTACCAGGTCTGCTGCATTCATTTTGCCTATTTCTTCGGGAGATCCCTGGGCATAGCACCCTGTTGCCACTACCAGTGCATCGGGCGAGCGGCGCCTGGCCCTGCGTATTGCTTTACGTGACTTATGATCGCTCTGGCCGGTAACAGTGCAGGTATTTATTATGTACACATCTGCCTGCTCTTCGAAATCAACAATCCTGTAACCGTCTTTTTCAAACAGAACCTGCAAAGCTTCACTTTCACAAAAGTTGACCTTGCAGCCCAGGGTAAAAAATGCTGCCTTTTTCTTCAAACAGGTTCTCCTTTCCCGGAGAGATCTCCCCAAGCCCCTTGAATTATGGCTGTAACTGCGCAAGCAGCGGTTTCACTGCGCAAAATGCGCGGACCAAGGTTAACGATATTTGCCCCCGCTTTTATTAGGGCTTCTATTTCCGCGCTTGTAAAACCTCCCTCCGGGCCCACAATTAAAAAAACAGCCCTGCTAATCGGGCAGGGCTGAGTAAGTACCTGATCTATAGATCTATTCATTTCCTCTTCCCAGGGAACAATAGCTATTTCGCCTTGAATTTCCCTGCAAAGTGCTTCAAGCTTATATGTTTTTTCCAAAGCAGGCAGCTCCGACCTTCTGCACTGTGCTGCAGCAGAACGGATTTTATTTAGCCTACGCATTAATTTCTTACTTTCCTGCTCAGATCTGTGAATGGGTATACTGCGTTCAGTAAGTAAAGGAATTATTCTTTTAACTCCCAACTCCGTAGCCTGCCTGACAATAAGATCAAACTTATCCCCCTTTACCATTGATTGACAAAGGGTGATGTGAAGCGGGGATTCTCCCGATGGAAGTTGTTTGATTAACTTTACAACTACCCTCTCGGCAGTTGAAAGAGTAACTAAGCCCTGCATTGCTATTCCCAGGCCATCTGAAATTACAACGTGATCGCCATTTTTCAGGCGTAAAACACGGTAAGCATGATTAAGATCTTCCCTGGAAAGAAAAACTTCAGATCCTTCGGTTAAGGTTTCTTCATTTACAAAGAAATAATGCATTGAAGCCTCCGGTGCAGCCTTGATTAACCACCGCTTATGGCATCTTTAACTTTATCTATTATCCCTTTATGCTCTAAACCGACCTCTTCGCCTCTTAATTTTGCAAATTCTGCCAGTAGTTCCTTTTCACGGGCTTTCAAACGTTTTGGCACTTCAAGCTTTACCTTCACCCGCAGATCGCCCTTGCCAGAACCTCTTAAATGTGGCATACCATGACCTTTAAGTCGAAAAACCGCTCCGTGCTGGGTGCCTTCAGGTATCCTTAGTTCAGCCTTGCCGCCTAATGTCATTACTTCCATCTCAATACCTAGAGCTGCCTGGCTGATTGAGACCGGAACCTCGAGGATTAAATCATTTCCCTGGCGCTGAAACTTTTTATGCGGTTTAACCCTGACAACAACATAAAGATCACCGGGAGGGCCACCGCGCAGGCCCGCCTCGCCACCGCCGCTAACCCTTAAACGAGTTCCATCTTCAATTCCTGCAGGAATTGTTACTTCAATTTTCCGTTCATTTACCACCCTGCCCTGGGCATTACAGGTTGGACAAGGTTCCTTTACCGTTTTTCCTTCGCCCCTGCAGGCTACACAGGGCTGAGAACTTATGAAACGGCCAAATGGTGTGCTACGGGCAGTCTGCTGTTGTCCACTGCCCCCGCAGGCCGAGCAGGTTTCCGGTTTTGTCCCGGCTTTAGCCCTGCTGCCATCACACTCCGGGCAGGTTTCTGTCCTGGGGATGGTTAATACTTTCTCCAAACCGCTGAATGCTTCCTCAAGAGTAATCTCCATATCATAGCGCAGGTGATTACCTTGTTCAGGGCCTGGCGGGCGGCGCCTACCTCCCATACCGCCCATGCCGCCAAAGAACTGCTCAAATATTTCATCAATGCCGCCAAAGCCAAAACCGCCGGAGCCGCCAAAACCGTTAAAGCCTCCAGGCCCACCGTTAAAATTGGCCTGATGACCAAAACGGTCATAGTGCTCTCTTTTCTGGGGATCGCTCAATACATCATAAGCTTCCTTAATTTCCCTGAATTTTTTTTCTGCCTCGGCGTCATCCTTGTTGAAGTCAGGGTGATACTGCTTGGCAAGGCGGCGATACGATTTTTTAATATTTTCAGCTGATGCACCCCGCTCAACACCCAGCACTTCATAGTAATCCCTTTTACTCATTGCCCTGAATCATCCTCACTAAAGCTTAATTTTCTTCCTTTTCTTCGCTGTCACTTTCTGCCGCATCTTCCTGGACATCAAAGTCGGCATCCACAACATTTTCAGCATCGCTGTCTGCTGCTTCGCCGGCATCACCCGCCTGGGCTTCACCTTCAGCTGCCTTAGCCTGTTCGTAGATCTTTGAAGATAGTTCGTGCATGTAGCTGTTCATTTTCTCTGTCGCTTCCTTGATTCTTTCAAGGTCGTCCGATTGAGATGCTTCGCGCAGCTCCTGGATAGCTTTATTTATCTCTTCTTTTTTATCTTCTTCAACTTTATCCCCAAGCTCATTCAACGATTTTTCTGCGCTGTAGGCAAGACTGTCAGCCTGGTTGCGGGCTTCGGCCAACTCGCGACGTTTTTTATCTTCTTCTGCATATTTCTCTGCCTCATTAACCATTTCATCAATCTGATCTTTTTCCAGGCCGCTTGAAGCTGTAATAGTAATGTTTTGTTCACGGTTAGTCCCCAGGTCTTTTGCTGAAACATTAACGATGCCGTTTGCATCTATATTAAAGCTTACCTCTATTTGTGGCACTCCCCGCGGCGCAGGTGGAATACCATCCAGCATGAAACGCCCCATGGTCTTGTTATCTACTGCCATGGCTCTCTCGCCCTGTAGGACATGTATCTCAACACTGTTTTGGTTATCGGCAGCTGTAGAAAAGATCTGTTTCTTTTCTGTTGGTATGGTCGTGTTACGTTCAATTATTTTAGTGTAAACACCACCCAGGGTTTCTATGCCTAAAGAAAGTGGGGTTACATCAAGCAATAGAACATCCTTGGCTTCTCCTCCCAGGACTGCCGCCTGGTACGCTGCACCCATTGCCACTACCTCGTCCGGGTTTACCCCTTTGTGCGGTTCCTTGCCCAACAGCTTACGAATTGCCTCCTGGACGGCGGGGATACGGGTTGAACCACCCACCAGGATGATCTTATCAACCTCTTCAGACTTAAGGCCGGCATCTGATAGGGCCTGCTTGGTTGGCCCCATGGTTTTTTCAACCAGGTCCGCAGTAAGTTCATCGAACTTGGCCCTGGTCAGGGAAACGTTAAGGTGTTTAGGCCCGTCCTGGGTAGCCGTAATAAAGGGAAGGTTTATTTCTGTTGAGGTAACCGATGATAGCTCTACCTTGGCCTTTTCAGCAGCTTCACTTAACCTCTGCAGGGCCATCTTGTCCTGGAGGAGGTCAATCCCCTGGTCTTTCTTAAACTCTTCAGCAACATACTTGACCACTCTTTCGTCAAAATCATCCCCACCAAGGCGGTTATTACCGCTGGTCGCCTTTACTTCAACTACATCATCACCAAGCTCAAGAACTGAAACATCAAAAGTGCCCCCGCCAAGGTCAAAAACCAGTATTTTCTGTTCGCCTTTTTTATCAAGGCCGTAGGCCAATGCTGCTGCTGTCGGTTCATTAATAATTCTCAACACTTCCAGGCCCGCAATTGTTCCCGCGTCTTTTGTTGCCTGGCGCTGGCTGTCAGTAAAATAAGCAGGAACAGTAATAACTGCCTGGGTAATTTTTTCACCGAGAAAACTCTCGGCATCTGTTTTTAATTTCTGAAGGACCATGGCCGATATTTCCTGGGGGGTATATTCACGATCATCAATCTTCACCTTGTGATTCGTTCCCATTTCACGTTTAACAGAAGCTATAGTCCGTTCAGGATTTGTGATCGCCTGCCGTTTTGCCACCTGGCCGACAAGGCGCTCTCCATCCTTGGTAAAAGCAACAACTGACGGTGTCAGCCTGCTGCCTTCCGCATTTGCAATAATTTCAGGTTCACTACCGATTAGAGCGGCAATAACTGAGTTGGTTGTTCCGAGATCAATTCCTACTACTTTTCCCATTTTAATATCCTCCTATGCTTGCATTTATGCAAATATTAGCATTTTATTCCCGGCACACTTTAACCATTGCAGGGCGAAGAATGCGTTTCTTGTGACGGTAGCCTTTCTGGAGTTCTTCTAAAACTGTACCGGGTTCGCTTTCCTCGCTTTCTTCCTGCATTACAGCATGATGGCAGTTGGGATCAAATCTGTATCCCTCTGCTTCGATCGTTGTAACACCTTCCTGTTCAAGAATCTGCATCATCTGTTTTTTGATCATATCAAGGCCTTCTATGTAGCCTGGAGGAATGCTTTCATCACAACGGGCAGATTCAATGCCGCGTTCCAGGTTATCAATAACCGGCAGCAGCCTGGTAAGAAAGTCCTGCAAAGCATATTCCCTGGCCACTTCCTGCTCCTGCCTGCTGATCCTGCGCAGGTTATCAATATCAGCCTGCTTACGTTTGAGCTGGTCAAGCAGCCCCTCTTTTTCCTGCTGCCATTCTTTTTCTGCTTTTTCTAAATCTGTTAGCTCTTCATCTCCCTGCTGATCTTTTTCGACAACACTATTATTTTCATCCTCCAGGTCAATAGCTTCATTTTCTGGCATATTATTTGCGATTAACTTTTCCGGTTCGTTTTTCTTTTTTCTTTTCACTTTAGATTTCACCCGCTTTTTTTATGTCAACTGTTTTGCATCAAGAGCTTAACCTGTTATTTAAATAATCTACCATACGGCGCATTACAGTAATAACCCTACTGTAATCCATTCTTGTCGGTCCCAGAACACCCAGGGTACCAATAGTTTTATCATGAATTTTATAAGTTCCCGTGATCAGCGTACATTCCTGAATATCCTCATATTCGTTTTCTGCCCCGATTCTCACTACAATATCGTTTTCATTCGAAGTCTCTTCCAAAATCCTAAACAGGAGAGGTTCTTGCTCGAAAAGGTTTAGCATACGCCTGATTTTATCTACATCCTTGAATTCGGGTTGATTCAGGATATTGGTGGTTCCTCCAAGGAAAACCCGGATCTGTTTCTCCTCTTTTAAGCTTTCTTCAAGCAAAATAAAAGCCTGTTCCAATATTTCAAGGCGCTTAAAGAGATCTCGTTTTAGCTCATTAATTAGTGATGTGGTTACCTGGTCAATTGTCAAACCATAAAGTTTTTGGTTGAGATATGAAACAACCTGGTGAAGTTCAGCCTGCGTTAATTGCTGCTGCATATCAATAACCTTATTTTTTATAAACCCGGTATCGGTTATTAAAACAACTAAGCCCCGCTTTTCATCAAGCGGCAAAATTCTCAGCTGGTGAAATGCGCTTTTCTTAAACTGTGGGCCCATAATCAGTGACGTCTGGTTTGTTACCGAAGATAAAACCCTTGCAGAGTTATTTATTATCTGTTCTATCTCACGCATCTTTTCAAAACTGAGAGAACTTCTGATTACCTGTTCATCAACATCGCTTAAATCATCAGGCTCCATCAGGTTGTCTACAAAGTAACGGTAACCAAGCTGAGAAGGGATCCTGCCAGCAGAGGTATGCGGTTGGACCAGGAAACCAAGCTCTTCAAGGTCTGCCATTTCATTACGAATGGTGGCCGAACTTAAACCCATTTTATATAAACGGGTAACAGTCCTGGAGCCGACCGGTTCCGCTGTTTTTATATAGTTCACAACTACCGCCCGTAAAATCTGTTCTTTGCGTTCATTTAATGCCGGAGCCATAAACATACCCCCTCAATCCGCTTTAGCACTCTTAGCTACAGAGTGCTAAAGCTATATAAAAAATAACATCCTGAAAGGGGTTTGTCAAGGTAGAAAAAAGTTGTTTAGTTCAGTTTGCTTAGTCTTTAACAACGCTCCCCTGCTTCTTTTTATAATTAGCAATTGCATCATGTAATGCGTCGGCAGCAAGGTTAGAACAGTGCAATTTTAAGGGAGGCAACCCCCCCAATTCGTCGGCTACATCCTGGTTGCTAACCTGCAAAGCTTCATCAATAGTTTTCCCCTTGATTATCTCTGTCAACATGCTGCTGCTGGCGATAGCGGCACCACAACCGTAGGTCTGAAACCTTACATCTTCTATAATGCCGTCTTTTACCTTCAGGTAAATCTTCATCGTATCGCCACATTTAAAACTACCGTTTTCACCTATTGCATCAGCGTCCGGCAGTTCTCCAACATTGCGGGGATTGTTGAAATGTTCGACTACTTTTTCGTTATACACTATTTTAGCTCCTCTCAACAGCTTTCTTTGCGAATCGGGGACATCTGTCGCAGCCTATCCACAATCGACGGTATTATATCTAAAACATAGTCTATATCTTCCTCTGCATTACCCCTGCCAAGGCTAAATCGGATAGAGCCGTGTGCGGTCTGGTGATCAAGGCCAATGGCAGACAATACATGCGAAGGGTCAAGTGAGCCGGATGAACAGGCTGAACCGCTTGAAGCTGCGATTCCATGCAGATCCAGGCTGAGCAGTACTGATTCTCCCTCAATATATTTAAAACTTACATTTACATTGCCGGGCAGCCTTTTTTCTGGATGTCCGTTTAACACAACATCATCTATTCTCACAAGGCCTTCAATTAACCTGTTCCTTAATTTTGCCAGTTCTTCTGCCTTTTGAGGCAGTTCCCCGACAGCCAATTCCAGGGCCTTACTTAAACCTATCACGCCGGGCACATTCTCCGTTCCCGGACGCAATTTACGTTCCTGGCCTCCACCGTGATATAAAGGATCAATTTTTACTCCCTTTCTTTTATAAAGGGCACCCACACCTTTGGGCCCGTTAAACTTGTGAGCTGACAGGGATAGAAAATCAAGATTAAGCTCTTTTATGTTCAACGGCATTTGCCCAACAACCTGGACAGCATCGGTATGAAAAAGGATTTTGTGTTTCTCCGCTATTGCGCCTATTTCCGAAATAGGCTGCACCGTGCCAATTTCATTATTGGCAGCCATAATTGAAACCAGGAATGTTTCAGGTTTAATTGAAGACTCAAACTCTTCCATGCTGATCAGCCCATACTTATCAACCGGTAGGTAGGTAACTGAAAAGCCCTGCTTTTCAAGATCTTTACATACATCTAATACTGCATGATGCTCGATACTTGAAGTAATGATGTGGCCTGAACCATGTTTTTTCGCTGCACCACGAAGGGCAATATTATTTGATTCTGTACCACCGGAGGTAAAATATATTTCATCCGGTTCTACACCCAATGAAGCAGCCGTTACCCTGCGAGCTTCCTCAAAAGCTTTACGGACATCCCTGCCCTTGGCATGCAGGCTTGAAGGATTACCATAAAGTTCAGAAAAAAATGGAAGCATAGCCTCTAAGACTTCCTGCCTGACAGGAGTTGTAGCGCCATGATCCATGTAAACATTTTTTTTATTCATATATCATTCCTCCCCATTCTAAGATGTCATGCTATTCCACTAGTTCATTAAGGAATACATCATCAAGAACGTCATTAATGCGATCCCGTAAGCGCTCCCATACTTTTCTGGTCAGGCAGTCCCTTTTACGATGGCACCGCGATTTGGGTTTATCCTCAGAAAGACAGTTAACCGGGGTGATGGGCCCTTCAACAGCCCTAACGATATCTCCGACCCGGATAGTTTCCGGAGCGCTGGAAAGCATATAGCCACCGCGCGCTCCGCGGACACTCTCTACCAGGCCTGATCGCCTTAAATCAGGAAATATCTGCTCTAAAAATTTAAGCGATATTCTTTCCTGCTCAGATATTTTACTTAGTGGAAGGGGGCCATTTTGATAGTAGATTGCAAGCATAGCCATTGCTCTTAGCCCATATTCAACTTTTGCTGAAAGCTTCAAAAGTCTTCATGCTCCTTGAATTCCGACTATTTAACTAAGGTATAACCAAAAAAAAGAATAACATCTTCAACCTTTGATGTCAACAGTTTGGTGCTAACAATAAAAGCCGGCGCAAAACGCCGGCGTAAAGAGCAGGTGACATATTAATATAAACGCTCTATATTTTTACCACGTTAGCGGCCTGCGGCCCGCGGTTTCCTTCGACTATTTCGAATTCAACTGCCTGGCCTTCTTCGAGAGTTTTAAAACCCTCTTCCTGGATCTCAGAGTAATGGACAAATACATCTTTGTCCCCCTCGACTTCAATGAAGCCGTATCCCTTTTCAGGATTAAACCATTTAACCTTACCTTGCATTAAAAATTTACCTCCTAAAAATGCCTGTTAAACAGGTGATTATGTGAACAAAACATTATCACATTTTTCGATTAAATGCAAGGTATTTGGAGAATTTTCAAAGATTAACAGAGTACAGGTTATGTTTAAACAAGAATGTTATAATGGGAAAAAAAAAGGAGGTAAAAAAATGATTGCGGGAGTTGGAACCGATCTTGTATCAATAAAAAGAATAAAAAGTTTATATTTAAAGTATCCTGATAAATTTTTAGAGCGCTTTTTATTTGAAGAAGAAAGAATCCGTTTTCTTGTAAGAGGAGCCTCCACCACTAATCTTGCGGGACTTTTTGCTGCAAAGGAAGCTGTTCTTAAAGCACTTGGCTGCGGTATAGGACCTGTATCACTCAAAGAAGTTGAAATAATATCATTAAAAGGCAATCGGCCTTCTGTCAAACTACATGGTAAAGCCTTACATATTGCGAAAGAAATGAATATAAAGGATATTAAAATATCTATCAGCCATGAACAGCCATTTGCTGCTGCAATAGCAGTTGCAGTACATTAAGATAAAAGCTGCTTATGGTTTAATGCTCAAGGTTAATTCTTCTCTAGCTTATTTTTTCTAGTATAATTAAGCAGCCCACCTTCATTAATAATATCTACCTGACGTTTTGACAGTGTATGCTTTACTCTGAATTTTTGCCCTTTAGTATCATTTTTAATTAATATTTCCTTAGATCTTAACTGTTCCCGCACATTTTCAATAATCAAACAATCTTTCTCGGAAAGGTTGTTATAATCTGCTGTTTCACAAAATAAAAGCGGTATAATACCAAAGTTCACCAAGTTGGCGCTGTGTATGCGGGCAAAAGATTTTGCTATTACTGCTTTTATACCAAGGAACATAGGCGCCAGTGCGGCATGTTCCCGGCTGGAGCCCTGGCCGTAGTTATCACCTGCAACTATAACTCCTTCACCAATTTCCCTGGCTTTTGATGCAAATTCATGATCAATTGACTCAAATACAAACTCGCTTAAAGCTTCTATATTTGAACGCAGGGGCAGAACTTTCGACCCACCTGGCATGATGTGGTCCGTAGTTATATTATCGCCTACTACCAGTAGAACTTTAGCTTTAATTGTTTCCGGCAATAGCGAATTACCAGGAATAGGCTTAATATTTGGGCCGCGAATAATCTTATCGCATCTTCTATCTATATCCGGCGCAATCAACATGCGGTCATCAACGATCAGCGTACGGGTTTCGGGCAGCCGAGGATACTCACCCAGTTTCCGGGGGTCTGAAAGCCTTCCGGTTATTGCTGCAGCAGCAGCTACAGCGGGCCCGGCCAGATATACGCCGGCATCCTTTGTCCCGCTGCGGCCGGGAAAATTGCGGTTAAAAGTGCGTACAGATACTCCTCCTGAAGGAGGAGCCTGCCCCATTCCGATACAGGGGCCGCATGCAGGTTCTAGAATCCTGGCACCTGATGAAACCAGTTTTTCCAGGATTCCGTCACGAGCCAAACTTAACAATACCTGCCTTGAACCAGGTGCTACCACCAGGCTTACACCTGGATGCACAACCTTATCTTTCATAACTTCGGAAAGTAGCCATAAATCATCGTAGGAGCCATTTGTACAGCTTCCAAAAGCTACCTGGTCAACTGAAACTGAACCTGCCTGTTCAATGGTTTTTACTGCATCGGGACTGTGCGGTGCTGCAACTAGGGGCTCAAGTTTGTTCAGCTCTATCGTAATTTCCTGATCATATACAGCGCCCTTGTCGGCCTCAAGCGGTTCCCAGGCGTTCTCTCTACCCTGCTCTCGTAAAAATTCCAGTGTCACTTCATCGGAAGGGAATAGTGAAGATGTGGCGCCCAGTTCTGCTCCCATATTGGTTATAGTAGCCCGTTCCGGGACAGAAAGGTCTTTAACACCACTGCCGGAATACTCGATAACTTTACCCACCCCACCCTTAACTGAAAGCCGGCGGAGAAGTTCAAGAATTAAATCTTTTGCTCCGACCCATGGAGATAGTTTTCCTTCCAGCTTAACTAAAATAACTTCAGGCATGTCCAGGTAGAATGGAGCGCCGGCCATGGCAACAGCGACATCAAGGCCGCCTGCTCCAATACCGAGCATGCCAAGGCCTCCTGCAGTGGGGGTATGGCTGTCAGAGCCTAGTAGTGTTTTACCCGGTGATCCAAACCTCTCAAGGTGGACCTGGTGGCAAATGCCATTACCGGGCCTGGAGAACCAGATACCGTAACAGGATGCAACAGATTGAAGGTAGCGATGGTCATCGGCATTTTCAAAACCGTTCTGCAGGGTGTTATGATCAACATAACTTACCGAAAGTTCAGTCCGAACCCTGTCAATCCCAAGAGCTTCAAGCTGGAGATAAGCCATTGTACCCGTTGCATCCTGGGTAAGGGTCTGGTCTATTTTTATCCCTATTTCAGTTCTTTTTTTCCATTCTCCCTTAACCAGGTGTTCTTTGATTATTTTATGGGTAATACTATCCGGCATTTTGCCAGCACCTCCGGTTATATATTTGAATTTGCCCTATTTCTTAATGAAACAACAAGTATGGGCAAGAGCATAATCAATGCACAAAGGATGAACAGTGCGGTAAAATCCAACCAGTTTAATAATAACCCAAGGACAATTGCACCAATTACAATTCCAAGGTCAAAAGCGGCGGTGAAAGTTGCCATGCCAATCCCTCTCTCCACAACCGGCAGACGGTCGGCTGCCATGGCCATTACGGATGAATGGGCTGAGCCGAATCCTAACCCTAATAAAAACCCGCTTAAGACCAGGAAAAAACTAGTCGTGGAAAAAGCAATAACGATCATCGAAATAGCGGCAATAAAAAGTGCAGGCAGGTACACTTTAGGGCGGCCGAAGCGATCTGACAGGCGACCTGCAAGAGGACGGGCAAAAACTGCTGTTAGGGCAAAAACTGTAAAGAAAAAACCGACCGCTTCAATTTCACGCGCTCTCCCGAGTAAAGGCAAAAAGGTTAGGATCGCTCCAAGGTTAAAAGTCATACAAAGGATAATAATTGAAGGTAAAATTACCCGGCGTGAAAACAGGGGCGCTTTAAAATTTTTATCATCTTCTTTAGCCGGCTCTTTAAATAGCAGACCAAAAACCAATGACAACAAAGCTGCTAAAATGGCAACAAAAAAAAGTAAATGGTAATTTGATGCTGTGGCATCGCGCAAATACTCACCCACCAGGGGGGCTGTTGCCATTGATAGGGGAGGTGCTGCCCCCATTAAGCCAACCACTTCGCCACGTTTCCCAGGCGGAGCAAGGTCTAATGTCAGGGTATTAAATGCCAGAAGAAAAGCACCCCACCCAAAACCCTGCACTGCCCTGAATAAAAATAAAAAGGGTAATGAAGGAAGAGTCAGTAAACCCAGGCCTGCTACCGCATAAAGCGATATACCCACTAATAAAAGACGTTTACGGCCACGCCTGTTTATGTCCCTACCCTGAAAAGGCCTTAAAACTATAGAACAAAAGGTAAACAGGCCCATCAGCATACCTACTGCAGTTTCTCCGCCCCCTGCTTCTATAACGTAAAACGGTAAGATAGGTATATAATAATCAAGGGCAAAAAAGAGGAAAAAAATTGCAGCAAAGAGAGCCATAAAATTTGCTGTGACTATTCTATCATTGCTGTCAACCTGCATTACATGACTCCATGATGTTTAGTGATTAACAAATAGATCCATTAATTTATAACCTTCTTTTATAAGCAAGCCTGTAGAGGCTGCAGATACTTCATCAAAGGGTTGTCCCGGGTTTGACTCTTTTCTGTTGCTGCGATATATGGCGAAAGGAACTGGTTCACGGGTATGAGTTCCCAGTGAAAGTGGAGTGGCATGATCGGTAACCAGCAGAATACTATATTCCATATCGCTTCTATCTAATTCATCCAACACTACTTTAACCACTTTTTGATCGATAAGCTCTATCGCCTTTACCTTGTTATCTATCTCAAACCGGTGCGAACATTCATCGGGGGCTTCTATGTGAAGGTATACAAAATCTTTTCCCTCTTTCAGGGCCTTGAGCGCAGCATTTACTTTCCCACTGTAGTTTGTGTCAATATTGCCCGTTGCCCCCTCAACTTCGATAACTGAGAGGCCGGCAAATAAACCTATGCCCTTGATTAAATCTACTGCTGATATAACAGCGCCTTTTAGTCCATATTTCTTTTCAAATTCAGGGATCATCGGTTTTCGCCCATTTCCCCAAATCCAAATCGAGTTTGCCGGGTTTAATCCATTATCAATTCTTTTTTTGTTTAAAGGGTGTTCTGACAATATCTCATAGCTTCGCGACATCATCTCTGTCACTTCAGCAGATTTCTGGCCTGCCGGCAGGTGCTCTCCAATCTTCTGCCCGCTTATATCATGTGGCGGGGTAAGCTGCCAGTCATCGGGTGCACCGCTCCAAA
Source organism: Syntrophomonadaceae bacterium (assembly GCA_007131435.1). Classification (GTDB taxonomy): domain Bacteria; phylum Bacillota; class Dethiobacteria; order DTU022; family DTU022; genus SLQM01. Next base: position 7,380 of record SLQM01000038.1, on the reverse strand, counting down.
TCATAAGATTGCGGTATAAAAAACCCTTGTGGAATTTAATATAATCCGATCCAAAAGCCTGATCTATCACTCTTATAAGTTCTCCAGCTTCCTGGTCAGTTATTTCATCCGCACAGTAATCGACCATGGTTTTATCCCGGTAATGAGTTTCATCTGACAGGGTAACCAGGTTGCAGCGAAAAGAAACGTCTTCAGGCGCCATATCAACTCCAACGCTGATAGCTTCAAAAGGCGAGCGCCCTGTATAATACTGTAATGGATCATAACCTATGACAGAAAGGTTTGCCGTATCGCTTCCCGGTGGCAGGGAATCAGGTATAGTTTTTACCAACCCAAGGGTACCGCTAGTGGCAATTTTGTTAAAGTATGGAGTCTTTGCATATTGCAGGGCAGTTTTTCCATTAAATTGTTCCATCGCGTAATCCGCCATCCCGTCACCCACGATAACTAAATATTTCAAGGACAATTCACTCTCCTTCTGCAATATCTTAATGTGGTCTTAAATAAAAAACTGGTTTAACCGGGTAATTAATTGCAGTAATGATAAAAACAGTATAATCTGTTCCCTGAAAATACCTTGTATTATGTTATTTGTCAAGAGCATGATTACCTGGAGGATTTAACAACTTGGCTGGAGAAAAAGAATTACAATTGAATAGTCAAGGAGAGCGATGAATTGAAATACTACAGCACCAGAAATCAAATTAATTACCTGACTGCAGCACAGGTAATTAAAGAAGGCCTTTCACCGGATGGCGGGCTTTACGTGCCTTCTGAAAAACTACCTGTTTTACCAATTAACATATTTACCGGAAACAGTTATATTGACATGGCAAAAACAATTTTTAAGATATTTTTATCCGATTATGATGAACTGGAAATATCCGATGCAATCACTTCAGCTTATGGAATAGAAAATTTTGACCACCCTGAAATTACCCCCTTACATAAGCTTAAAACAGGTTTATATGTCCTGGAGCTATGGCACGGACCAACTTCTGCTTTTAAAGATATAGCTCTTCAAGTTTTACCATATCTTTTACGCACTGCAATTAAGGTAACACGGGAAAAATCTGAGCTTGTTATTTTGACAGCTACCTCCGGGGATACGGGAAAATCTGCCCTGGAAGGGTTTAAGGACATACCCGGGATAAAAATAGTAGTCTATTATCCTGCCAGGGGTGTCAGTGAAGTCCAGAGATTACAGATGATCACCCAGGAGGGAAATAATGTAAACGTAGCAGCTGTTAAAGGAAATTTTGATGATGCACAAAATGGCGTAAAAGCAATTTTCGGCAACCAGCAGCTTGTCAAGATGTTAAAGGCGAAAGGGTATCGCTTAACTTCTGCAAACTCAATTAACTGGGGCCGGCTTTTACCACAAATAGTTTACTATTTCTATGCATATGCCAAGCTGTTAAGTAATGAAGAAATTAGAGATGGAGAAAAAATTAATTTCGCAGTACCTACTGGCAATTTTGGTAATATCCTTGCCGGTTATTACGCCCGGGAACTGGGTTTGCCTGTAAATCGCCTGATCTGTGCAGCCAACATCAACAATGTTTTAACTGACTTTATAAATAGCGGGCACTATAACAGGAACAGAAAATTAAAGCCCAGCATTTCTCCTTCCATGGATATCCTTATTTCCAGTAACCTGGAACGGCTGCTCTTTGAAATAACAGGGCATGATTCTGAAAAAATAAAATACTGGATGGACTCCCTGGCAAAAGACGGGCAGTATAAAATTGACAACCAAACTCAAAGGCTAATTCATGATATATTTTGGAGCGACTTCGCTGATGATAATGAAACAAAAAAATCTATAGCGTCAGTATATGAGGAATACAACTACCTTATCGATACCCATACTGCCGTTGGCAGTTGTGTTTTAAACAAATACAGGGAAACTGAGAAAGACCAGTCTAAAACTGTTATTCTTTCTACAGCCAGCCCTTATAAATTTACCGGCAGTGTTGCTGGTGCGCTGTTCGTAAAAGAGACCTATGAAAATTACAGTGAGTTAGAACTGCTGAAAGTTCTATCAAAAAAAACAGCGACAAATATACCGGCCAACCTGTCGAACCTGGATACTAAAACAATAAGGCACAAGCAGGTAATTGAACGTGATGCCATGCCCAACCACCTGCTTGATTTTTTAAAACTTACTTGAATCTGAACTGAACTAATTATTTAAAAACACATTAATCATTATATTGAATTATATACTTAGTCTTTAGGTTCGGCAGAAATTGTAATAGTTTGTTCCTTTCCGTTGGTGCCAAAACGGGTAACAAGAGCCGCACCAATAGCCAGGACAAAAACTGCCACCGAAACCAGCCACCCTAAAACTGGAATCAGGCTTACCAAGCCTATGATCAGAACTCCGATAGCCAGGCTTCCGAATGGGTTCATTGATGCTGAACTTGAAACACCAACCACCCTTTCGCCGATCAGGCTTGCAATACCGGTATAACCCATTATGGCTGCTGCTGCCAGGAAAAATATTTCTACCAGGATTAAAGGTATCCCGATAATGGTTATTGCCAGGACAATCATCAGCGGAACAGCCAACGCCGCTGCAAGAATGCCCCAGCCAACAACCGGGCCGGTCCTTTCTGTAACTGCTTCACCCACTTTTTTTACCTGGCGGGGGAACAGGGTAAATGTAAGCGCTGCCAGGGCGAACATGATCAACATATTAATTACTCCCCTTGCTACACTGCCCTGAAAACCAACAAAGGGCAGGGGTAAAAAAGGCCAGTGAGGGCTGCGCATTCTATGCGGTATAAACTCGAATCTGCTCAATGCTTCTTCAACAGAATTTACCACCCTATCTGCTATCCTATCAGCAAAATCCCTGTCTACTCCTTCAAAACGGTAGCCTTCGTCAGGTACTGGCTCCTGAAGATCAGCAATTTCAACCTCTTCCTCAATTTCAACAGAACCAACTACAGTGGTTGCGGCTTTGTTGACTATCCCCCTGCCCACGTAAACCTTTCCGGAAACAACGGCATCGGGACCCAGCTCTACAACACCCTGGTCAAGGGTAACATCACCTTCAACTATTCCCGTTATGGTAACCTTTCCAGCCCTGCTGTTTATATCTCCACCTACTATTCCGGAAACACGCAGGTCACCAAACCCGGAACCGATATCTCCACCGACAGAACCACCGACATTAACGGCGCCGAGATCAGCATTCAGATTTCCGCCAACCGCACCGTTAATCACAACTTCACCCATCCTGGCTGAAACATCACCGGCTACATTGCCGTTAATGATAACCTGGCCCATGTTTGCCTCAACGTTGCCATTAACATAGCCGTCTATAGTTACCTGGCCCATATTGCTTTTTACATTACCGTTTACAACCCCTGCCACCACCAGCTCACCAAGGTTCAGGGTAACATCGCCATTGACAGATGTTCCATCTGGTATTTCAAGGTTTCCGGCTGCCTTGTTAATATCTTCTTCGATGATTACCAATGTTGAAGCCGTCAGGCTAGAAACCGGCAATAAAACCAGTGCTGCCAGGAGAGGCAGGATAAGATAATAAACTTTTTTTCTGTTTGTCATTTTACGACCCCCTCTAATCTTTTAATTCCTGATAAAGCTATTACTTCTACCAGCACCAGCGCAGCTAACAATAAAATTATCCACACCGGTTCCGTGTTAAAACCAAAATAGAGTAATTCAAAAAAGGCATCCATAAACAGTCCAATCGTACTGGTCATACCAACAGTTAGCCACCAGTAAAAATAGCCAGGCTCAATGATGTAAGCACTGCTAATAGCAGTGGCAAACATTAGCAATGCAAAAAGCAGGGCAGGAAAAGGCTTGTATGTCAGATCATCACTTAGCCTTTTATAAAATTCAGCAGGCAGTTTTTCTTCGCAGGCCAGCTGATTAGCGTATATCACAATGCTGCGAATTTCTTTTTCTTGTTCCTTGCAAGCGGAACATTTAGCAAGGTGTTCGACTGCAGCCTGATCAACTTCTTCATTATCCACTACACTTTGAATGGTTAAATAATCGAGGCATCCACCTTCAGTCACTCTATTATCCCTCCCTGATTCATTAAAGTATCTTTCAATATCAGCCGGCCGCGGTAAAGCCTGTTTTTGACCAGGCTAAGTTCCAGGCCCAGGACTTCACAAATTTCTGAATAATTTAAATCGATTACATGTTTTAGCATTATAACTTCCCTGTATTTATCAGGCAGTTTTTTAACAGCCCGTATCAATTCGTTTTCACTCTCCTGGTTGATATAAAGTTGTTCAGGATCCGACTGATCAGGCTTTTCTATAGTTTCAATATGCTCTACAGGTATTTCCCGGTTATCCCGCAGGTAGTTTTTACATAAATTCCCTGCTATCTTAAGCAGCCATGGCCTGGCAGGCCTGTTTTGATCAAAGCTCTTTATTCCTTTAAAAGCCTTTAAAAAAGTTTCCTGGGTAATATCCTGGGCAATATTGCGATTTCCGGTATAGCGCAATGCCAGGTGGTAAACACTGTCTCCATGAGCTTCAACCATATTCTTCATTATTTCCTGCAATTGAGCACCACCATTTTAGCCTTCCATAGTATATATACACCGGAAAAAAGAAAAAGTCTGATCTTTTTTAAAAAAACCGGCCATCAAGACCGGTTTTAATAATTATATATTTGTTTGACTTCAACAGCCTTTTGAATTAGCAAACAGGTTGACGAAAACGATCCTCGCTGAATGTTCACACAGGAACTGCAGTTATTCAATTTCAGCTTAGCACCTGGGTTACCCTCAAAATCAGGGTCAACAGGTAAACTTAATAAATAACTTTTACAAAAAGCAAGTTAAAGACGGGCTACGCCAACAGCAGTTATTTCAACCTTGCTATGAGAAAATGCAGCTGCTTCAACCTGTCCGCCAACAATTTTCATTTCCAGTGAAGTAATTTCCGGTCCACCTAACTCTATGCCTCCACCTGATTCAATTGCCAGATCTAGATGTTCGCCCGGGCCGGTTCTATAGGTTTCAAGCTCACCGGAAGCATGCAGGGCCAGCCCCAGCGCGACTGAACCTGTTCCACAGGAAGGCTCAAAAAAGTCATCTTTAACGTAGTGCGGAAAAATAACCCTGATCTGCCCCCTGCCCTGCGGGCTCCAATCATATAGGGCCACGTTGGGTTCTATTTCACCGCTCTGTTCCTGGAAATCATGCTGAATATCCAGTAATTTCTCACGAGTATAGACATCCCAGGTAACAAAATCTGCACCGGGATAATACTTTTTAAATCTTTCGGCATTAACAATTAAAAACTTACCTGCCTGCATTGCTTCAAAACCAGCACACTCTATTGGACCAACCCTACGTTCATAACACTCTTTAACGAAGCACTGCATATCTGTCCTGATAACTTTAGCCTTTTTACTAGAGAACTCGATTGTAAGCTCAGTGGGGCCGCAATCGGTATATAGCATAACCTTTGCCGGTGATTTGTCCTGGTCAACGCCAAATACATTACCCAGATCTGTTTCAATTAAAGCAGCACCAAGAACCTGTGTAAATCCTCCACATGCACTTATAAAACAGGGCAGGGTTGGTTCGGCAATTTTTACATCAATTACACCAGGTTTATCGGTCGGATACAGTATGCCCGCTTCGTGCGCATGGAGATAGTTCGGTCCCATTAATTTTACAGCTAAATCTAATTCCTGCCCGCCTGGGAGCTGTTCACCTTGAAGCAGGATAATCAAGTTCCCGCCCATGTGGCCCCTAACAAAATCTATTTTCATATTCTTTTCCCCAATATTCCAGCGTCCCTGATAGCTTATTACTACTATATAATAAGGCGCTGTTAGTTGTAATAATAAAAGCTGTATCAGTCAGCTTAAAACCCCCGGGTTGAAAGGAGTGAAACTCACTCCTTTAAGTGAAACAAGTTTCAGTAACAATGCCCATATTTGCGTACTTCATTCATACGTGTCGGATCACAGGGGCAAACATGCTCCGGTATATTTTCAAACCGGCAGGGACAATAAAAATCACCATAAAGCCTATTTTTTTCGACTAATCCTTCTATGACAAGATCTTTGTCTTCGTTAAAGGTATAGCCTCTTAAGCGGGCATAATTATCGGCACGCTTAAGGATTTCACTTTCCGGATCCTGGGGAAAGCGAGAAGCTTTTACTTCAGGCTCTAATGTATTTATTTCCAGTTCTGCACCACAAACAGTACATACAACTATCTTACCTAATTCTACCTCGTCTTTATAGACGAATGATACACGGCAAACCTCGCAGTATATTTTATGTTTCACCCTTAAGCGCTCCCTCAAACTCATCTTCTTTAAAGCCGATTATTACCTGGTCATTGATAACTGTCACCGGGAAAGCCCTTTTACCGGTCAGTTTTTCAACCTCCTTCAGGGCTTTATCCTGTTCCTCACCCTTTGCCAGGTCAACATCAATACAATCATATTCTACATTCCTGTCATCCAGGTATCTTTTTACCTTTTTACACCAGGGGCAAGTACTTAAAGCATAAACTTTTACCATCTTCTACACCTCTCATTTTTATTGATTTGCACTGAAAATACTTTCATGCATTACCACAAACCGGGCACTGGAGATAATATCAAGGTCTTTTACTTTTTTTACTGTTTCAGGTTTCATTTCCTCGTCAACCTGCAGAACCATCATAGCTTCCCCACCGGCCTCTTTGCGCCCCAGCTGCATTGAAGCTATGTTCACATTTTCATCCCCCAGCAATGTACCGATTTTCCCGACTACTCCGGGACGGTCATTATGGGTTGTAACCAGCATATATTGATCCGGTATTATTTCAATCATGTAATTATCAACCCGCACCAGGCGCATTTCATTATTTAGAAGGGTTCCAGAAATCTGGTGTTCCTCTTTTCCAGATCTCCCTTTCAGGGTTATCAGGTTGCTGTAATTTTTAATTTCAGTAGTTGACGATTCTTTTATGGTTATACCCCTTGCCTTAGCTATGTAAGGCGCATTAACCCAGTTAACAGCGTCGCCTACAACATGCCTCAAAAAACCTATAAGACAGGAAATCGTCATTGGGCCAAGGGGAAGAGAAGATACCTCACCGCTGTAGGTTATTTCCAATTCATCAACATTTCCGCCATACATTTGCAAATAAAAACTTCCCATTACCCTGGTAAGCGGTAAAAAAGGTTCCAATGCAGCTTTTTTCTCAGGCATCAGCGCCGGTACATTAACAGCAGAAACAATTGGTTCACCCTGCAAGGCTTTAATTACCTGTTCGGAAACCTGTAAAGCAACATTAGTTTGGGCTTCCAGGGTTAGCGCTCCAAGATGGGGGGTGGCAATTACATTATTTAGATCCAGCAGGCTGCAGCTCTCCGG
>SLQM01000119.1 GCA_007131435.1 Syntrophomonadaceae bacterium | reverse complement strand
TTGACATGGCAAGAACTATAAAAGTATAATTATGTAGACATGTTCAATCAAAAACCGAGGTGACCAGCAGATGAAGGATAACGAAGTGATCAGCAATTTCCAGGATATGGTGTCAGAAGTCTTGATCCGCCACCGCAGCATCCTTGACTGCCTCTCAAAATACCAGGAATCTACAGCCAGGGTTAACCGCAGCGTTATAAAAACGGTCACCGACTGCGGCTGTATATCAATTAATGCCAACAAAAAGCAGTTTCCCCCATCAACCGCCCTGAAGGACTGCAGCAAGTACATGGATTCCCACATTAAGGGTAAAATGTGCGAACACTGCCGCGAGGTAATTGCCGAGGAGCTTGGCAAGCACCTCTTTTACCTCACCGCGCTGTGCAACACCCTCGAGTTTGAAATGGAAGATTTAATCGGCAAAGAATACGACCGGATCAGTACCCTGCGTCATTTCCTGCTCTCTTAAAGCAATTTTCTGCTTTAAAATATGAAAAAACCCCCTGGTGGGGGTCTTTTTGATCTGCTTTTTTGAACTGCTTCATAGGGGGATCTTTTTTATTGACTAGATTTTTGTCCAGGGTTTTGGGGTCAAAAGCCTGCCTATCCTAATTTTTAAGCGGTTTACCGCGCAAGTTCCAAGAGGTAATCCCTATTTAGTTCTATATAATCGCCCACCTGCAGGCCAAGCTCGGCTGCCAGGCCACCCCTGATCTCGATGGCAAACTGGGCAGGACCATTGCTGTAATAGCCAGGCAGTTCACTGTCGGGCGTGCCCGGTTCGGGAGGCTCCATCTCATGAATGGCCGTAATAAAGCCGTCCGGGTTGATAAAAATTACATCAATTGGTATCAGGCAGTTCTTCATCCAGAAGCCAAGCTCAACAGGGTACGGATCGCGATTCGGGAAAACGAAAAGCATACCTTCATCATCGGCCAGGCGCTCGCGCCACATCAGGCCCAGCGCCCGCTGCTCATCGTCCAGGGCCAGTTCCAATCTAAAAACACGCCCCGCCAGTTCAACCTCTTCGAAAAGAACTACTGCTTCTTCGCCCAAGCTATCAGGATCTTCACCAGAAGCGCTATTCGCTTCTTCTGCACCGCCCTCTTCCTGTTCATTTGTTTCATCTCCGGCTGCGGGCTCTTCGGCAGCGGGGCTGCAGCCCAACATGAAGATTATTAATAAAAGGGTTATTACAAGCGGCAGCTTAATTAAAGCTTTCCAGGCATAGCTTTTATGCATATAAAGTTTTCCACCTTTTTAAAATTATCAGCAGCACGGGTGTTTAACATCAAGATTATTCCTGATGGACAAATTTCAGTTTCATACTACCAGGTATTCCGGTAGCATACTACCAAATTTTACAGGTTTCAGATCCAGGACCATTTCTCCTGGCTTAACCAGAAGAGCCTGAAAGGAAGGCCACGCCTATCGCCTCCCTGATGCTTTCCACGCCGACCAGGTTAAGCTTCTGCCACGGCCCTTTGCCCGATTTCAGCTCATCTAAATTGGCTGCCGGCAGGATGGCCCGCTTGAAACCGAGCTTAACCGCTTCACTCAAGCGCTCCCTGATCCTACTTACCGGTCGAATCTCGCCGGTTAACCCCACCTCGCCTACAGCCACAGTATCCCCGTTTACACTCTTACTCTTCAAGCTGGAGGAAAGGCTTAAAGCCAGGGCCAGGTCGGCTGCCGGCTCAAAGATGCGCACCCCGCCAACCACGTTAACGAAGGTATCGAGGCCGAAGAAGGAGATGGCTGCATGCTTTTCCAGCACGGCCATTACCAGGGCCACCCTGTTTAGGTCAATGCCGGTTGAGGTGCGGCGCGGTGTAGGGTAGCTGGTAGGGGCTACAAGCGACTGGATCTCGACCAAAAGCGGCCTGGTCCCCTCCAGTCCGGCGGTGATCACCGAGCCGGGAGACTGGTCGCTGCGCCGGGTCATAAACAGGTGAGAAGGGTTTTTTACCTCCACCAGCCCTTCAGATTCCATGGTAAAAACGCCAATTTCATTGGTTGAGCCGAAGCGGTTCTTCACCCCGCGCAGGATGCGGAAGCTGTGGTAACGGTCCCCTTCCAGGTAAAGCACGCAGTCAACCATGTGCTCCAGCAGGCGGGGCCCGGCCATGTTACCTTCCTTCGTGACATGGCCGACCAGGAAAACAGCAATGTTTTTCTCCTTGGCCAGGCGCACCAGCTCCGCCGTTACCTCCCGCACCTGGCTCACGCTGCCCGGCAGGCTGTCCATTTCACCGCGGTAGAGAGACTGCACCGAATCGACGACCATTATCGTCGGTTCCAGGCTGTCGGTCATCTCCAGCAGTGTTTCCAGTTCTGTAACCGCAGCGGCCTGGAACTGTTCTTTAATTGCAAGACGGTCGGCGCGCATCTTCAGCTGGTGCAGCGATTCCTCACCGCTGGCATAGAAAACAGGCTGTTTGGCAGCAAGAAGTGCCGCCGCCTGCAGCAGCAGGGTGGATTTGCCGATCCCCGGATCTCCGCCCAGCAGCACCACGGAACCGCTGACCACTCCGCCGCCAAGCACGCGGTCCAGTTCGCCGATCGAGGTTGCATACCTTTCTTCAGCCGGCGCAGGAACTTCCGCCAGGGACATTGCCGGAACCGTCTCTTGGGCAGCAGGCCTGGATGATTTGCCGCGGGCAGGTTTTAGCTTAACTTCAAAAAGGGTATTCCATTCACTGCAGCCTGGGCAGCGCCCCAGCCACTTCTGGGTTTCGTAACCGCAGCTGTTGCAGCAGAAAAGCGACATCTTCCTGGCCAAGGCAACCCCTCCAAAAAATAATATTCCTGTTCAGTTTTAAAGCTCTATTAATCATTTTAGTAATAACAAGGTCTTACAGTAATTACTGCTTTCCGCCGGGCTTTTACCATTGCGCCGCCGCAGTATAGTAGCAATAGATTTAGTCATTATGCTCACCACAAAGCCTGAGGGGACGGTTCAAACGTCAGCGGAGCGAAGCGAAGGTTCGCCAGGGAAGACAATGGAACTGCCATCCTGGCCTTATGAGGTGATACTTACCTTACTAAACCTTTAAGCTTCTCAAGATTGATTTTGTCCCAGTCACTGCCGGTTTCCGGCGTCTCCAGGATGAAGGGAAAATCTTCCGGCCAACCGTAGTTGACAACCGCGCCGAACCCCTCCAGGGCAATATTGCCCTCGCCAAGATGGGCATGACGGTCCACCCGTGCCCCGCGTTCAACCTTAGTATCGTTAACATGGAATACTTTCAAATGTTCCAGCCCGATAATCCGGTCAAATTCATCGATTACCTTAGCTGCTCCCGCGGCGCTGCCGAAATCATAGCCTGCCGCCCAGCCGTGAGCCGTATCAATGCAGGTGCCAAGTTTGCCCTTCGGAAAAGATTGCAGTATTTCAGCCAACTCTTCAAATCTCCAGCCCAGGGCCGTTCCGCTGCCGGCCGTGTTTTCCAGGAGCAGCATCACCGGTTCGGGCCATTTTTTTAGCCCCTCGGCTATAGAGTCAACTATCTGGGCCATGCCCTTCTCCACTCCCTGCCCGCCGTGATTACCGGTATGCAGGATGACATACGGGGAGCGGTAAAGACCCGCCCGCTCCATCGTCTCATCAAGCAGCTGCCTCGATTTCAGAAGAAAGTCTTCACTGTTAGTGGCCAGGTTGATCAGGTAGGCGCTGTGCACTACCAGCGGGGCGATCTCCATCTCTTCCAGCAGTCCGGCCCGCTTTGCGATTTCCTTTTCTTCCAGCTTGCCCATCTTCCAACCCGTGGGGTTACCGGGAAAGATCTGGATCGTGCGGCAGCCCATTCCTGCCACCCTTTTTACATTTTTCGGGAACCCGCCCGCCTGGGGCATGTGAACTCCAAAGCGCACCACGGCACCTCCACTGCTTTATAGTTCTTATATCTTGCTTTATAGTTCCTAGATCTTAAGGAGCAGGCAGATTTTCATTATTGAACCTGCCGGTCAAGTTCGTCTTTTAATAACCGCATCACCATCGATGCGCTTTCGTTGATCACCACTTCTGCCTGGTTGTCGTAAAAAGTGGCCATGCGGTTGATAATTACCAGCTTGTCGCAGAGCGCGGGGATCTGGTTGGCAGGTGATACCTGCATGCTGGAGCCGATCACCATGATCAGGTCCGCCCGGTTTGCTTCTTCAAGGGCTTGCCTGTAATCGGGCGACAGCGGTTCGCCGAACAGAACCACGTCCGGCTTAAGCGGTTCGCCACAATCTATGCAGAGCGGCGGGATCAATCCTTCTTCGATATCTGCCGCCACCTCTTCTATGCTTACCTGCTTGCCGCAGTGCATGCAGCTGGCGCTGCTCAGGGTGCCGTGGATTTCCAGCACCTGCTTAGAGCCGCCCTTCTGGTGCAGGCCGTCAACATTCTGGGTGATAATTGCTTTTACCAGGCCGCGTTTTTCCAGTTCAGCAAGCACGGTATGGCTTTCATTCGGTTCAGCTTCATCCAGCATCTTCACGAAAGGAGCACCGCCCTCGTAAAAAGCTTTCGGGTTGGCCTTGAAGCCCTGGATGGTGAACAGCTCGGGGTCAATCATCGTCCAGAGGCCGCTTCCCGGGCTGCGAAAGTCGGGTACCCCGCTCTCGGTGGATACTCCCGCCCCGGTCAGCACAACGGTATAGCTGCTCTGCCCGAGCAGGTCGGCTATCTTCTTTATGCGATCCATCAGCTCTTTTTCCACTATTTCACCCCCCCCTAATCTAACTATGTTTTTAGTCCATCCATAACTTTACCGTCCGCGTGCGGGGGCCGTCGAATTCGGCCAGGAAAACCCCCTGCCAGGTGCCCAGGTCCAGGCTGCCTCCCTTTACTATCAGGTGCAGAGAGCAGCCCAAAAGCGCCGCCTTGATGTGGGCATCGCTGTTACCCTCCCGGTGACGGTAATCACCCTTCAGCGGCACCATGTTTTGCAGGAAGCGCAGCATGTCGCCCATCACATCGGGGTCGGCATCTTCGTTTACTGTAACCGCCGCCGTGGTATGTGATACAAACACGGTGCAGCAGCCGTCCTTAACTTCGCTTTTCTTTAACAGATCATTTAACTGCGGGGTTATATTGATAAACTGCTCCCGCTGTTCGGTTCTCACTACCAGTTCAAGGTGCATTTACGCTGCATCCCTTCTTCCCTGGAGGCTGCAAAAACCCCTTTAAATCAGGGAACTTATTATCGTGCTGATTATCGCCTGCATAATATCGGGCCGGGTATTAACCCGGGTAAAGATATACTTTTACCCGAAAAAAGTTGACAAGTTGACAAATGGTACGTCCCCGTGTCAAGTTTTAGTATCCCTCGCCTTCGCTTTCGGTGAAATAGGTCAGCATGTTGCGGTAGGCTTTGCGGTCGATCTCCAATACTGAGTTCAGCTCAGCAAACTTACGGCCCACGCTGCCAGGCGATACCCCGTAGGCCGCGGCCAGGTCTTTCTGGGTCAGCCCGAGGAAATGAAAGCGAGACAGGCAGTATTCCAGGCCGGCAGCCCAGGTCTGGGGCTTGGTGATCCGCGGGCCCTTTGGGTAAACCCGGTTCAAATAGTCGAACCAGATCGCTTCCACATCGTTATAGAAATCATGGCTGTAGTAGGCGCTGCGGTTCATGTTGCCCAGCACACATTCCAAAACCTGCTGCCACCCGCTTTCCCAGGTCGGTGAGGCCTGGGGCAAGTCTCTTAAGCTGACCTGCCTGAATTCCCCGTCCTTATATATACGGCAGCTGCCAACAGGGTCGATGCGCTTCAGTTCCTGCAGGGCCACCTGGCGCAGCCTTTCATTAACCCAGGGATTGGCTGCAAAGCGCTGCAGGTAACGCTTCGCCCTGTCACACTGCAGCTCCCCGTAGAGGCGGATAATCGCTTCTTTCAGGATGTCTCCACCCTGGCAGAGGCCCCAGTGCAGGGCTTTACGAAACCCCTTCTCTTCCAGCAAACGTCTTTTGAACTGCACCTTCTTAAGATCGTCGATCAGTTCCAGCATCGCTTCATGTTCATCGGCGCTTAAGGCGCGGTTAAATAACTCCAGGCCGTTATCATCTTCCATGGCTATCAGCAGGTCTTCCGCCTCGTCCGCCATTTCTCCCTCCGGCGACTCGTGGAGGTATTTAAGCAGGCAGCGCTTCGCTGCCGGCAGGTCTTCCATCAGGCCGTGGTTTACAGCCATGTAAAAGTGGCACTCACTAAGTTCAGGGTCCATATTCTTAACAATATGCCTGAAGATCGAGTTCGCTTCCTGCAGGTGATCAAGCCTGCTCAGCAGGCAGGCTAAGTTATAGTGGTTTAAGGGGTCGCCAGGCTCGGCTTCAACTGCCCTCTGCAGGTAAAGCAGGGCCTTGCGGGG